>JANLYC010000106.1:0-1892 GCA_031365435.1 Nocardioidaceae bacterium | reverse complement strand
CCCCCCCCCCCCCGCTCCCCCCCCCCCCCGCTCTCGTCTTTGGGTTTTCTCCTCTCTCCCCCCCCTTCCCTCTCCCCTCCCCACCCCCCCCCCCCCCCGGGAGGGGGAGCGGGAGGGGGTCAGAGGTGGAGCTGGAGGGCTTGGCCGCGGGCGTTCAGGACGCAGCCGAGCTCGTCGTTGACCGCGATCATGTGGTGGTTGGACTCGGCGTTCCAGGTGTCGATCGTCTCGAGCCCGGGCTGCTCGTCGCGCAGCCACAACAACATCTCCGCTTTCAGCCACATGCCGAGCCGGTGGCCGCGGTGCGCCTTGACCACGGTGGTGTCCTCCTGCATGGCTGTCCCGGGAGCATGCTCGTTGACGCAGACGATCGTATGGCCGGCCCACTGACCCGTCGGGACGTGCCGGGCCATCAGGCGGTAGACGTGCTGGCGTCGGTGCGACATGGCGGCGTCGTACGCCCGCAGCCGCTCGACGGGATAGACGTCGGGTGTGGTGGCCATCGCATCTGTTGGCGCGTCGTTCATCGCCTCGAACAGGCTGACCAGTCCCGGCAGCCACTCCTCGGGAGCCGGGCCGTCGAGCCTGACGAGCTCGTACTCGTCGGCCTTGGCCGCCGCCTCATCGGCCAAGGCCTGGATGTGCTCGTAGTCGAGTCGCCGGGGACACAGCCTGCGCTGCGCCATCGGCTGCGCCAGCTCGAAGCCGTACTCCAGCAACAGGTCCTCACCCGGAGTGCCGCGCATGCCGAACGTCAGCAGCAGACTCCGCCCCCGCTCACGACACCAGGCGGTCTGAGCGCGCAGCAGCTGGGTGCCGAGGCCACGTCGTTGCACGTTGGGATGCACCGAGCAGAAGCCCAGGGCCATGTGCGGGTTGTCCCAGCGCGGCAGCTCGAGCGACGCCATGCCCACGGCGTCGCCGTCTTCGCGCACGAGCCACATGGCGTCGTACGGTCGGTCGTCGTGGGTGTACCGCGCCTCCGCGACGACGCTGGCACCGGTGAGCGTCGGGACGTCGAGGCCCGCGGCCTTCGCGCTGGCGTTCTTGGCTTCGGCCAGCTGGTCGGCGGTGCGGGAGTCGAGGCTCCGCGGGTCGATGCGCTGCACCTTCATGAGTGTCATCAAACGTCCAAACCGGAAAGGCGGCAACACGACCTGGACGCTCAGCGGCCCAACGAGCAGTGCCTGCCCAACCGGAAGACCCGGCCGGCCCACTGCCGCGCCCACATCGCAGTCGGGGGGATCCCGTGCTGTCGCGCCGGTGCTAGCCTGGATGCGTCATGACGGAGATGCCAGGGACCCACGCAGGCGCGAGCCTGCTTCTTCGGTGCCGCGGCGAGGTTCGATAGCCGGACCCCTCGCCGCGGAGACGTGCTGCTGTCCCGCCGGCGTCCTCTCGACTTCCGAAAGCAGCCCTCATGGCCATCCACCCTCAACAACCCAGCGGTATGCCGTTCGGCCGTTACCGCGCCTTTCCCCCGATCGACCTGCCCGACCGCACCTGGCCGACGCGCACGATCACCCGCGCTCCCCGCTGGCTCTCGACCGACCTGCGTGACGGCAACCAGGCGCTCATCGACCCGATGACGCCGGCCCGCAAGCAGCGCATGTTCGAGCTCCTCGTCGCCATGGGCTACAAGGAGATCGAGGTCGGGTTCCCCTCGGCCAGCCAGTTCGACTTCGACTTCGTCCGGCAGCTCATCGAGCAGGACAAGATTCCGGACGACGTGACGATCTCGGTGCTGACGCAGGCCCGCGAGGACCTGATCGAACGTACGGTGCAGAGCCTGGTCGGAGCCGATCGCGCCAACGTCCACCTTTACAACGCGACCGCACCGCTGTTCCGCCGGGTCGTGTTCGGGGTCGACCGTGACGAGTGCCGTGCGATCG
>JANLYC010000103.1:0-2763 GCA_031365435.1 Nocardioidaceae bacterium | reverse complement strand
ATGTGGGGCGGGTCCGTCTCTCTTGATACGCCCATGCTCTGGGCGGTGGCCTTCCTCACCACCTTCCTGTTCGGCGGCCTGACCGGCATCATCTTGGCCTCGCCACCGTTGGACTTCCAGCTGTCGGACTCCTACTTCGTGGTCGCGCACTTCCACTACGTCGTGTTCGGCACGGTCGTGTTCGCGATGTTCGGTGGGTTCTACTTCTGGTGGCCGAAGCTCACCGGCCGCATGCTCGACGAGCGGCTCGGCAAGATCCACTTCTGGCTGCTCTTCGTCGGCTTCCACACGACGTTCCTGGTCCAGCACTGGCTCGGCGTCGAGGGCTTCCCTCGCCGGTACGCCGACTACAAGCCGACCGACGGGTTCACCGGACTCAACGAGATCTCCTCGATCGGAGCCTTCGTCCTCGGTGCCTCGACGCTGCCCTTCCTCTACAACGTCTGGAAGTCGCGGAAGGCGCCGCTCGTGGAGTCCGACGACCCCTGGGGCTGGGGCAGGTCGTTGGAGTGGGCGACCTCGTCACCACCGCCGCGGCACAACTTCACCTCGTTGCCCCGGATTCGCTCCGAGAGCCCTGCGTTCGACCTGCACCACCCCGAGATCGCGTTGATGGAGATCGACCAGAACGGCAAGGTCAACGAAGAAGGAGCGCTCGCCGACACCGGCGAGATGACGGGGCGGAGCGAACATCTCCAGGGTCAGGTGAGCGGGGAGGGTCCCCAAGGTGACCATCGAGACGCGCACCGGGCAGATCCGGAGGCGGACAAGTGAAGATCGAGGCCTGGATCTTCGGGGCCAACACCATCTTCTTCGCCCTCGTGGCGCCGACGTACTGGTTCTTCAGCTCAGACCCCACCGGGACCGCCGCATTGGTGATGACCACGGGCCTGGCGCTCCTGGTCACGTTCTACCTGGGCTTCCATGCCAACAAGATGGATCCACGGCCCGAAGACCTCAAGGACGCTGAGGTCGTCGACGGGGCCGGTGAGCTGGGCTTCTTCCCGCCGTACTCCTGGTGGCCGCTGTGGTGCGCCTCGGCGCTGGGAGTGTGCGTGCTGGGTGTCGTGTTCGGCTGGTGGCTGTTCATCATCGGAGCCGGGGCCGGCTCGATCGCCCTGATCGGCTGGGTGTTCGAGTTCTATCGCGGCGAACACGCGCACTGAGGCGAGGGACGCCGTCCACAGGGCGGCGCGCGGACCGGTCACACATTTCTCCGTGTCCGCGCGACTTGTTACGCTGAAGGCGCAGGGGTGAGCACCGCTTTCCGGAACTCTAGGAGTTGCTGTTATGTCCGCATGGGGGATGCGTTCCCGTCTGACCGTGGTCGCTGTGGCGACTGCGGCCCTGAGCCTTGCGCTCAGCGGGTGCAATGCCGATGGGACGGGCAGCAGCGCCGCGCCGGGCTCGGGAGGCCGGGCCGCCAACAACCTGGACCCCGCGGGAGCGCCGGAGTCGCCGAGCACGTCAGCAGCGGCCATCACCGCCAACGTGTCGCGCTCGGCAGCCGTCACGGTCGACACCCCGGTCACCGTCTCTGTGACGGACGGGACGCTCGACTCGGTCGTGCTTCGGCAGATCAAGGGCAAGCGACTGCCCGGGTCGTTCGGTAGTGGCAAGACCTCGTGGAGGGCTGCCAGCCTGCTCGAGCCCGATACGCAGTACGTCGTGATCGCCAGGGCCACGGACGCGGCCGGACTTTCCAAGGCGTCGCGGACGCCCTTCCGCACCGAAGCCCTGACCTTGGCCCAGCAGACCTACCCGAGTGTCACTCCGCTTCAGGGTGAGACTGTCGGCGTCGGGATGCCGGTCATCGTGACGTTCGACATACCCGTCAAGAACCGGGCCGCGTTCGAGCGCAACATGAACGTGACGGCGACGCCGGCGGCCGTCGGCAGCTGGCACTGGATGAGTGACCAGGAGGTCCACTGGCGGCCGAAGACGTTCTGGAAGCCAGGCACGAACGTCACAGTCGACCTCAAGCTCAACAGCGTCGACGCCGGCAACGGCATCTACGGCCAGATGGACCGCCGCGTCAGTTTCACCATCGGCAGCTCGGTGATCATGAAGCCCAACCTGCAGACCGACCAGATGGCGGTGATGGTCAACGGCAAGCTGGCCCGGACCATCCCGATCACGGGTGGCAAGTCCGGCTTCGAGACGCGCAGCGGGACCAAACTGATCATCGAGAAGTTCGCCCAGAAGCGGATGGACGCGGCGACTGTGGGCATTCAGCCCGGGAGTCCCGAGTACTACGACATTCCTGATGTGCAGTACGCGCAGCGTGTTACCTTCACCGGAGAGTTCCTCCATGCCGCACCATGGTCGGTCTCTGCGCAGGGTTCGTACAACGTCTCTCACGGATGTGTGGGCATGAGCACTGACAACGCGAAGTGGCTGTTCGACCTCACCCACCGCGGCGATCCCGTCATCGTGACCGGCACCCAACGGTCGCTCGAGCCGGGCAACGGCTGGACCGACTGGGACGTGTCCTACGTGCAGTACAAGCAGGGCTCTGCGCTCTGACCCCGAGACCGGCGTCCCGCGTCCTGCTGTGAGGACGTGGGACGCCGCTTGGCGTCGGAGGGTGAGGCAGACCGTACGGGCCCCGGCCATGAGCATCGCGGCCGGTCGTCCCCGCGCCAAGACCTGCGGCGGCATCTGATCAGCGATAGGCAGATCCCCAGTCGCAGCGGCGCCCTTGTCGAGTTGAACAACCCCCACGGCGGGTTTAAAAAGCCAAGCGGGCCGGGGGGGGGGGGG
>JANLYC010000077.1:0-3746 GCA_031365435.1 Nocardioidaceae bacterium | reverse complement strand
GTCCTTCAGCGAGCTGATGGTGTCGAAGTTCGCGGCCGCCCAGGCAGCCAGCGCCGCGCCGAGACACATGAGCCAGATGGCACCCAGCGCCGATCCCCAATAGGTCCAGAGGAACGTGCGCCGAACGGTGACGTCGGGTGGCAGGTCGCGCGAGTAGTCCGACACGTAGATGGCCCAGCTGATCTGGTAGCCCGCCACGGCACCGAACTGGATCAGGAACGGCGTCCAGCTGAAGGTGCCAAGGTCGAAGGAGCCGGCCGGGTAGTCCAGCATCATGACTGCGATGGTCAGGATCCCGAAGAAGATGAGGAACCCGGCGGTCAGCCAGCGTTCCACGCCGTGGATCAGGTCATAGCCGACCAGCGCCACGATGGCGGCCAGCACGGTGGCGACGACGATCCACAGCTTGGTGCTGCCATGCACGGTGGAGTGCATGGCATCACCGACGAGGATGGTGTTGAAGATGTTGAAGCCGGCGTACTGCAGGTAAGCGAACAGCCAGACCAGCAGCGCGCCGACGTAGCCGAACTGCGGCCTCGACTGGATCATCTGGGGCAGGCCGAGCTGTGGCCCCTGCGCGGAGTGGAAGGCCATGAAGAAGGTACCCAACAGGGCGCCGGCCACGATCGCGATGATCGACCAGATGAGGTTGCCGCCGCCCGTCACGGAGAACGTGCCGACTGCGAGGGTCGCGATCTGGGCGTTGCTCATGAACCACAGCGGGCCCTGGCTCCAGACCTTGCCGTGCCGTTCGTTCAGCGGAACGTAGTCGATCGAGCGGACTTCGACACCCGCGATTCGGGACGAGCCGGTGGGAGGCGCATCAGCTGACATCGGTTTTCCTCTTCCTCATCGCCATGACGGACAGCAGTTCGTACCCCACGTGGGAGGCGGCAATCCCCGTGAGCTGAGCATGGTCGTACGCCGGAGCCACCTCGACGATGTCGGCCGAGACGACGTCGAGGTCGGCAAGCTCGCGCAGCATCGCGAGCAGCTCGCGCGAGGTCAGTCCGCCGGCTTCGGGAGTGCCGGTGCCCGGCGCATGAGCGGGGTCGAGCACGTCGATGTCGACCGAGACGTAGATCGGCGCGTCGCCGAGTCGTTCGCGCATCCGCTCGATGGCGGCGGCGAGCCCATGTCGCTCGAGGTCAGCGCAGTCCACGGTGGTGAAGCCGAGCCGCTCGCTGTCGGGGAGGTCGGTAGCGGCGTACAAGGGACCGCGGATGCCGATGTGCATGGAGTGCTCGAGGTCGATGAGACCTTCCTCGGACGCACGACGGAACGGCGTGCCGTGCGTGTAGGGCTCCCCGAAATAGGTGTCCCAGGTGTCGAGGTTCGCGTCGAAGTGCAGGACGGCGAGCGGTCCGTGTTGCGCGTGTGCTGCGCGCAGGAGCGGAAGCGCGATCGTGTGGTCCCCGCCGAGGGTGAGCAAGCGGGTGCCGTCCTTCAGCAGGGAACCCGCCGCGGCCTCGACGGCAGCTATCGCGGTCGCGATGTCGAACGGGTTGCACGCGATGTCGCCGGCGTCGGCAACCTGCTGGGCACCGAAAGGCTCGACCGCGAGGGCCGGGTTGTACGGCCGCAGCAGCCGCGACGACTCGCGTACGTGGCTCGGCCCGAAGCGGGCGCCCGGGCGGTAGCTGACCCCGCTGTCGAACGGCACCCCGACGATCGCGATGTCTGCGTGGGACACCTCGTCGATGCGGGGCAACCGCGCGAAGGTGGCGGCTCCGGCGAACCGGGGGACCCGGGTGGCGTCGACCGGCCCGAGTGCTGCGTCCGTCGACACTCGCGGCGCCGATCGTTCGATCACCTTGCGCCCCTTTCGTCGACTCCAGCAGGGACGCTACACCGGAGCGTCGCCGCCTGCCGATGGACTTGGCCACCGAGGCAGCGTGCTCGTCGGACCGGTCGCGACCCAGCGGGACCAGCGCACCCCGCACCTTGCCGCGCAGCTACCCGTCCCGAGAGGCGACGAAGACGAGCTCCAGACCAGGGCGGTCGGGCGCATCCCGGATCTCGTCGACACAGAAGCCGGCCCGCTGCAACGCGTCCTCCATCTCGTCCCGCTCGCGGAAGCGGAGTGTGGAGTCGGACGTGAGGACGGCGCCGTCGGACTCGAATCGGTACCACCAGCGAAACGTGACGAGCGGTTCGCGGGCGTCGATGACCTCACACCACGTCTCGACCGTCCCGACCGAGGGGATCTCCGTGCGCCTCCGAGTCTGCTCGGGATTCCAGCCGCGCCATGCCCGTCGGGCGCGATCACGGGTCTCGAGAACGAGACGGCCGCTGGGCTTCAATGCTGCCCGGATGCCGGACAGGTTCGTCAGCCAGGCGTGGTCGGTCAGGAAGACCTGAGCCACGTTGCCTGTCATGGTGGCCAGATCCACCTGCAGCGGTGGCAGCGTCGTCGCGTCGCCGTGGATCCACCGGACGTGGTGACCGCCCGGCTTGCCGCGGGCCACGTCGAGTGACGCCGTCGCTGGATCGACGCCGACGACATCGAGACCGCGGCGCGCGAGCAGGCAGGCGAAGGTGCCGGTCCCACATCCCACGTCGAGCACGCTGTCGGCCGCAAGCTCCTCGACGATCGCCGCGTACACGTCAAGGTCCAGGCGGTCGGCGTCGAGCGGGTCGTACAGCTGCGCGAGCCGGTGGTCGGCGAAAGCGCGATCGGGCATATGGAGACCCTAGATTGCAGGTGACTGCCGCAGCGACCACGTTTCTCTTCGACCGCGTGCGGCCGTCTGAGCACGACCACGTGCACGCGAGGTTTCCGTCCCGAGACGGGCCAACCGATCAGGTTGCGATCTGCTCGACCGAGGCAGCCTCGATGAGCGGATCCTCGACGCGCGCAACGTTGCAGGATTGCTCGATGACATCTTGGCATTGTCCTTGTGGATAACGGGTTCTGGTGTCGGTACTGATCCGAAACTGTCGGCGCTCGGTTCTAGGTTTGGTTCATGAGTACGACGCAGGGACCGCCGCCGGCTGTGGGCATCGACGATGCCCTCGGTCGTGGGTTCGCCGACGTGCGGACCCGGCTCGCGGACTTGGTCGATGTGGCGACGTGGTCGTTGGACGACACCCGGTTGGACCGGCGGATCAGCGAGGCACTCGCGGTCCGGGCCGCAGCCGATGAACTGGTGGCGCGGCTGGTCGCCGAAGCCGATGACCGCAACCTGCCAAACCGGCACGGGGCGTCCTCGACGCGGGCCCACCTGATGACGACCCACCGCATGTCGGCCGCGGAGGCGTCGCGGACGGTGCGGACCGCCCGGGTCCTGCACGGCACCGACTGCGGTGTGACCGAACCCGTCCGCCGTGCTGTCGCCGCCGGGGACGTGTCGGCCGAACAAGGGGTCGTGGTCGCCGCCGCGATCCACCGACTCTCCCCGAATACGGAGCCGGACCGGGTCGACGCCGCACAGACCGACCTGCTCACGCATGCACAGACGCTGTCGTTCAGCCAGCTGCAGGTCGCCGCGAACCATCTCGTCGAGGTGGTCGACCCCGACGGCGCGGACGCCGTGCTGGAGCAGCAGCTGGCCGACCAGGAACGCCGCGCGTGGGCATCGGCGTCATTGATCGGCCAGTTCGGGGCCGACGGGATCGCCCGCGGCCGGTTCGTGCTGCCCAACCTGACGTTCGCGATGCTCAAGAAGCGTTTGGACGCCCTCGCCTCACCCCGCCGGACCACCCCCGGCACCGGCACCGGCACTGACCCGGTGAGCGGGACGGTC
>JANLYC010000087.1:0-1714 GCA_031365435.1 Nocardioidaceae bacterium | reverse complement strand
AGAACTTCGCCGACGCCGAAGACGACGACACCGAAGGCCACAGCCACCACCACAAGAACTTCGCCGACGCCGAAGACGACGACACCGAAGGCCACATCTTCGTGGAGGACCCGGAGTCGCAGGATCGCCGCTAGCTAGACGCCCGTCGTCGAGTTCGACGGTTCTCCTACCAGTTGAGCCAGCCCGTCCCACACAGCACCGTCTGTGTGACGACGGGCTGGCTTGCTTGTGGGCGGGCATCGTCTGCCACCAGCTCGACCGCGCTGAGGATCGCCTCCAGCGAGGTGGCGATGGACAGTGTCGGCAGACGACCCGCCGGCTGGCCATCGCGCATGAGCCAGCCAATCCCGCCGACGTTGACGCGGCCGGTGATCGCGTTGATGCCTGACCCGCCTCCGGTCACCTGCTGGATGTAGACCGCCTCTCCTGCCCGCTCGAGAAGCTCCGGCAGCGCGCAGTTGGGCTGAAGACTCAGAGCCGCGGGAGCTGCTCGCGGTACGGCCTTGTGCGTCGTCCGCCGGGCGTTCCCGGTTGAGATCGTGCCCCGGCCGACAGCCGCGGCGGTCGTGGCGCTGTGCAAAGCACCCACGAGCACACCGGCTCGGATGAGCTCCGTACGTCGCCGGGGCACACCCTCGTCGTCGAAGGCGCCGGCGCCCGGCGCAGCCACCAGCAGTCCGTCGTCCACCAGCGTGACCGCAGCGCTTGCCACCCGCTGCTGATCCCGCCCGACGAACGGCGTACGTCCCGACGACACCGGGCCACCGCTGCAGGCGCGACCGACCGCGCTGAGCAGGTCGGCGACGACCACGGGATCCAGGATCACCGGGACGGACGCCGGCAGTCTTACCTCTGGCTCGAGCAGTCGGGTGGCCCGCGCTACCGACTCTGCAGCCATCGCGGTCAGATCACAGGTCGACGGATCCCGGCCGCACCACGCGCTGTACTCCCCGGCGCCGCCGCCGTCTCCCTGACCGGTGACGTCGACGTACGTCTCCGCGAAGCCTCGGCAATGCTCAACGCGGGTGCCCTTCGTCGAGGCGATGGCCACGGTGATGACCTCATCGTGATACTCCGCGGTGTCCACCGTCGGAACCCGTGGGTCGATTCCCGGGACCAACCGGGCCAGCTCGGTGGCGATCGCGATCTTCGACTCCAGCGTCATCGCCTCGAAGGCCGGGTCCAGGAAGGCCGTGGCATCGTCTGGACCTGCCTGCGCGTCCGGAACGGTCACCGCTTCGTCGGGATCGGCGACCGACCCGTTGGCGCGCGCGAGCTCGACCACGCGGCGCAGGCCCTCGGTGGAAAGGTCGGCCGTCGAGGCGTAGCCCGCGCATCCGCGCGCCAGGACGAGTACGCCGACGCCCCGGGTCTCGGCCCGGCCCACCTGGCGCACAACCGCGCTGTCGCCCACTTCCACCGAGGTGGAGAGCCGGTGGACGGCGTAGGCCTCCACCTCTTCCCCGGGGGCCGCGTGCCGCAGAACTCGATCCGCGACATCGAGAAGATCACCCACCGGAGCCGCCCACGGTGAGGCCGCTCACGAGCAACGTCGGGCTGCCGTAGCTGACCGGAACCCACTGGTCACCCTTGCCGCAGACCGCCTGTGTGAACTCGAGATCATCGCCCACCGCCTCGACCGAGCTCAGGGCGGCAGGGCCGTTTCCCAACAGCGTCAGCGACAGCAACGGCGCCACCACCTCGCCCTGCTCGA
>JANLYC010000019.1:0-3393 GCA_031365435.1 Nocardioidaceae bacterium | reverse complement strand
GTGACCCGCGCTCTCGACCACAGCCCCACCGTGCAGGTCGTCATCGCGGCGTTTCGGGGCCAGGCAAGTCGCTGGGCGCAGTACGTTCCCGCCGTGGTGATCCTGGCCGCGACCCTGGTGTTGGCTGTCGTCCTCGGCGCGAGGTTCAACCACGCGGTGGCGAGACGGCAGCCCCGCGAGGAGCTCAAGGAGTCCGGCCGGTCCGTGACGCCGCGACCCATGCCGGCCAGCGACTCGGCGATGCTGCTCCGGATCGACCGCGCCAGTGTGTGGCGCTCCGTCCCTCTTCGCCGAGGGCTCGTCGTCCTGGCGCTGCTGCCGGGGCTGGTCGCGACCGCCGGACGACTTGACTGGGAGATGCTGCCGATCCTGCCGGGGCTGGTAGCCGCCGGTGGCGCACTGTTGTTCGGCGTCAACGCCTGGTGTCTGGACGCGACCGGGGCGCTTTGGCGCGACAGCCTGCCGGTCGAGCCCCAGAAGGTGTTCTACGCCCGCGTCCGGGTGCTCGTCGAGGTCTTGCTGGTGGCGACCGTGATCAGCGTGGTCGTCGCCGGGCTGCGTGCGCAGGGCACACCTACGTCGGCGGAACTGGCCTCGCTGCTGGTGACCACGGTCGTCGTCAGCCTGCAGGTCGTCGCGCGGTCGATGCACTGGTCGGTCCGTCGCCCGTTTGCCATGGACCTCCGCTCGTCGCGTGGTACCCCGGCACCGCCCTCGGCGATGGTCGTCTACTCCTCGTACTTGGCGTTGACGTCGACCTTGACCGGCATGGTCTTCACGATCACCGCCCGTGCCGACGATCCGCGGTGGGCGTTCGTCTGGGCACTTCCCTTCGTCATCGCCGCTGTACGCCGTCTTGTCATCACGGCCGGCGACTGGGCCCGGCCCGAGGTCCGTTCCTGGGTCGTCGCCACCGTCTCAGCTCGCTGACGCCCCCGGACATGCCCCTACGCGGGCCGTCTCCTCCGGAGTAGGGTCGTCCGCGTGGACCTCCGTCAGCGCGTCCTGATCACCGGAGGTGCTTCCGGTCTCGGGCAGGCGCTGGCGCGTCAGTACGCCGCCCGCGGAGCGCGGGTCCTGGTCACCGACCTCGCGCCCGACGCCGACGCACTGCTCCCGACGTCGGCAACCGACGGCGACGTCGCCTACCTGCAGCTCGACGTCCGTGACGCGTCGGCCTGGGAGAAGGCCGAGTCGTGGGTGGTCGAGCACTGGGGCGGCCTCGACGTGCTCGTCAACAACGCCGGTGTCGGAGCCGGCGGGCGGATCGACCTCGTGCCCTTCGAGGACTGGGAGTGGATCGTCGGGATCAACCTGCTCGGTGTCGTCAAGGGTTGCCAGACGTTCGTCCCGCTGTTCAAGGAGCAGCGCTCGGGCCGCATCGTCAACGTGGCCTCGATCGCAGGGCTCGTGCATGTCCCGGGGATGGCGTCGTACAACACCGTCAAAGCCGGTGTCGTCGCGCTCTCGGAGACCCTGCTGCACGAGCTGGCGCCGTTCGGGGTCGACGTCTCGGTGGTCTGCCCGTCGTTCTTCCGGTCCAACCTCGGTGCCAGCATCCTGCGGGGCTCCGACGTGCCGCTCGAGCGGTCCGGCGCCTCCTTGGTGTCCGGCGCCCGGGCGTCGGCCGACGTGATCGCTGCCCGCACGATCGGCGCGATCGACAAGGGCAGGTTCCTCGTGCTGCCGTCACACGAGGGTCGGCTCGCGTGGTACGCCAAACGGTTCGGGGGACCCGCCTACCACTGGGCGATGAAGCGCGTGGGGGCGCAGCTGAGGCGGAAGGCGGCCCAGCGCTCGGGTCGGGGTACCGCCGCGCGATGACTGTCGTGTACCTGGTCCGGCACGGCCAGGCGTCGACCGCCTCGCGGTACGTGAACCGACGGTGACCGCCGTTGACGGACAGCGACTCCTGACTGGCTAGGCTGGCCGTCGTCCCGACCGTCCTCAGCGCCGTACCACCAGGGGGATTTCCTGTGAGCACCCAGCGCCGCCGCAAGCTGGTTGGCCGCATGGGTGTCGGCGTGGTCAGCGCGCTCGTGCTGGCGGCTTGTACCGGAGGCTCCGACAAACCCGCTCCCACCGAGCCGACGACCACCCCCGGCGGCGAGGTCATCGACAAGTTCGTCGCCGCCTGGATGGACCCCTCCGTCGCCGCGTTCCGCGGGGTGGTCGACCGACCTGGAGCCGCCGCCCGCGACATCTCGGGCTTCGTGGCGGAACTCGCGATCACCGAGACGACCGTTGAACCCACCGGCGATCTCAGCTGCAGCAGCAGCTCGTGCAAGGAGCATGCCCAGATCACCCATGAGCTCGACGGAGCCGGCCAGTGGACGTACGAGACGCTGATCAGGTCGTCGCTGGTGGACGGCCAATGGCTCGTCGACTGGTCACCGTCGACGTTCAACCCCGACCTCACCGACGTGACGACACTGGTCCGTCACAGGACGCTGCCCCGACGAGCCCCGATCCTGGACCGCAACGGTGTGGCGCTCACCCCCGAGCGTCCCATCGTGCGGGTCGGTGTCGTCTCCAACAAGGTCGAGCCCACCACGTACGACGACCTCGGGCGCTTCCTCGGGATCGACGCCGCCGCGCTCGAGGCCAGGGTCAAGGCGGCCAAGCCCGGGTGGTTCGTGCCCGTCATCGACCTGCGCCGTGACGACTACGCGCCACTGCGCGACCGCCTGCTCCAGGTGCCAGGCATCTCCATCGACACCGCCCAACGTGCGCTCGCGCCGTCGGCCGCCTGGGCGCGGGCGATCCTCGGGACCGTGGGTCCGGCGACCGAGGAGACGCTCAAGAACGCGGGTCCGCTGAGCCTTGCCACCGACGAGGTGGGAACAAGCGGGCTCCAGTTCGCCTACCAGCAACGGCTCGCCGGGACGCCGGGCGTCTCGATCGACCTCGTCGAGAAGGCCCCTGGTGGCAGCACGCTGGACAAGGTCCTGGTGAGACCGCCGAAAGCCGGCAAGCCGCTCGAGACCACGCTCGACCTGGAGGCCCAGGACGCCGCGGAGCGGGCCGTGTCCGACGCTACCGACACGACCGCCGTGGTCCTGGTCAAGGCCAGCACCGGCGAGATTCTCGCGGCCGCAAACGCACCCGGACCCACGTCGTACAACACTGCCTTCGTGGCGCACTACGCGCCGGGTTCGACCTTCAAGACCGTCTCGGCCGCAGCCCTGCTGCAGGCGGGGGTCGTCCGGACCGGCACGCGGGTCGCGTGCCCCGACACCACCGTGATCGACGGGAAGCGTTTCAAGAACTACGACCCCGGCATCACCGGCCCCAACCCGACGTTCGCGGAGGCCTTCGCGGCGTCCTGCAACACGACGATGGTGAGCTTTGCCGACCGGCTCACCGGGGACCGGCTGGCCGCGACCGCGACCA
>JANLYC010000625.1:0-4995 GCA_031365435.1 Nocardioidaceae bacterium | reverse complement strand
GCGCTACTCCGTTCTGACAACACCCCGTCAGTCACACATGGGCGGCTGGGCGTCGGTCGGATGGAACACCAAAGGCGGAAGGCCGGGAGCCGTAAACACCGCGCTGTGCTCGCTCAAGATGTCCACCCGCCCCGCCTGAACTGGATTGCCCCAACCCGCGGGAGGATTGCCACTGCCGTCCGACCGTGGGGCCGTCGTCCAAACCCGCCCGTCGAAACTCGCGAAGTGGATCCCGCAGTGGGTGTAGAGCGTGTAGTCGAGTGATCGCAACACCGTCGGTTCAGGCGACGTCTCCACCGGAGTCGTGACGGCCCCCGTCGACGTACCGAGTCCGGCGCCCGCTCCCGGCTGGGTTGAGGAGTCCGCGAACCCGCACCCCCCAACCAGCACAAGGGTTGCGGCTACGGCCGCTGCCACCGCCCAGACCTTCGACATGTGTCCTCCTGACTCACGTTTCGCCGTAAGACGGCGATCCGGCCCGCGCGGTTCCCGGAGGCGGTCAAGCCGCGGTCGTGTAGTACAGGGCGATCCCCGCCAGGGCGCACACGCCGAGGGTTCGGAGCACGCTCCATCGGCGCCAGAAGATGAGCAGCAGTCCGATGACCATCACGGCAACCGCCGACCAGCGGAGACTGCCGAGCTCGGGATACTCGACGTTGTACAGCCAACCCTGCGCCTGCCCGGTCCGAGTGAAGAGAGTGTGCAGGGAGAAGAACACCGCGAGGTGGGCGATGACCCCCACCACGGCAGCGGTAATGCCGGTCAAGGCCGCAGACAGCGCGTGGTTGTTGCGCAGCCTCTCGACGTACGGCGCCCCCAGCAGCACGAACAGGAAGCACGGAACGAACGTCACCCAGGTGGTGAGCAGTGCGGCCAGGAAGGCTGCGAGCCAAGGATCGAGACTCCCCGGATGGCGGTACGCGCCGACGAAGGCCACGAACTGCACGACCATGATCAGCGGACCCGGCGTGGTCTCCGCCAGCGCGAGACCCCGCACCATCTCTCCGGGCAGCAGCCAGCCATAAACGTAGACGGCCTGGTGCGCGACGTAGGCGAGGACCGCGTAGGCGCCACCGAACGTGACCAGTGCCGCGCCGGAGAAGAACACACCCTGCTTGACGAAGACGCTGTCCGGGCCACCCAGCACCACGGCCAGGACCACTGGAGTTGCCCAGAGAAAGAGACCGACGAGCAGCACCGTGAGACCGTGTCGCCGGGACGGTTGCTCGTGGTGCAGCTCATCGTCGCTGATGAGTGGGGCCGGGCCGTCGGCTGACCTCGAGTTCGGCGGGGAAGCCAAGGACGGCCAACGCCGCTGGAGCAGCCACCCGAAGAAGCCTGCACCGACGATGACCGCAGGAAACGGGATCGAGGTCAAGGTGAGTGCAACGAAGGAAGCCACCGCCAGGGCCACGAGACTGGGGTGGGTGAGTGCTCGCTGGCTGACGCGCACAACCGCCTGGATGACGATGGCGATGACTGCGGGCGCAAGGCCCAGGAAGAGTGCCGAGATGAAACCCGTGTCGCCGTACCCGACGTAGATTGCCGAGAGCGCAAGGAGCGCGACGACGCCAGGCAGGACGAACAGCGTTCCAGCCACCAGGCCGCCACGAAGCCCGTTGAGCAACCAGCCGGTGTAGATGGCCAGCTGCTGCGCCTCCGGGCCGGGGAGCAGCATGCAGAAGTTGAGAGCGTGGAGAAAACGCCGCTGACCGAGCCAGCGCTTCTCGTCGACCAGAGTTCGCTGCATGACCGCGATCTGCCCAGCTGGTCCGCCGAAGGTTTGCAGCGAGATCAGGTACCACGCTTTGGTGGCTTCCCTGAACGGGACGACGTCACGTTGCGGAGCCGAGGGAACGGCCCCGGGGGACGGTACGACGCTCCCCCGCGGCTGCCGACCTGCACGCCAACGTCCCATTGTGCAGCAGAGTACTGCACTTTTGCCGCCGAATTGTCAGAGGTAGGCGGCTACAGCCTCCCTACCTCTGACTGCTCGGTGGGCTATTCGCCGGGATAGTCGCCGAAGCTCCACTGGTTACCCTCTGGGTCCTTGGCGACGAAGTTCCGGCCGCCGTAGTCCTGCTCCGTGAGCGGGCGGACCACCTGCGCACCGGCTGCGGTCGCCCTGGCGAACAGCTGGTCGAGGTCGATCGTGTCGTCGACGACGCAGTACGCCGACGCGTGGCCGGTCGGGTCGGTCATGCCGTCAGGCCGCGGCGCGGACCCGAACATGATGCCGCCACCGGGCGGCCAGTCCATCTGGGCGTGCACGATCCGAGCGGGGTCGGACTCGTCGTAGTGGACTCCATGGGCAACGAAACCGAAGGCGGCGGACAGGAATTCGACGGCGGCAGGTGCATCGCGGTAGCTCAGCGAGTGCCAGACGGTGGGAGACGGACTCATCGGGACTCCTTCAGGTGCTGGTGGAAGCGGATGGCACCAGCATCTACGCCGACGTCTGCGCCGTCTTGAACGAATGGGAGCTCGGCGCGGATCCACTGCCCAGGCGTGTAGCCACACAGGTCTCGCCATTCCCGGGTCATGTGCGCCTGGTCAGCGAACCCAGCCGCAGAGGCGACCTCGGCAAGCGGGTGCGCCAGCCGTCGCGTCATCGCGTGCGACTGTTCGAAGCGCGCCAGTCGCCGAGCGTCCGTGGGCGAGAGACCGGTCTCAGCGCGGAACTGCTCGCCCAGGTGACGACGGCTCCAGCCAACGTCACCGGCCACCTCCGCGACGCGCGGTTTCACGTCGTCGGGGCCGGTCAACCTTGACCAGGCGTACGCCACCTCGCGCCGCGCAGGATGTGTGTCCTCGCCGGCCGCTGCCAGCTCCGCCAATTGACGACCAAGGGCCGCAAACCGCTCCGACCAACCCGGCGCGTCGGCCACGTCGTCGTACAATCGGCTGCCCCGTGCCCCGAGCAGCTCATCGACGGACACCAGCTGACCCTGCAGAGCCGAAGCCGGCAGGGCCAGCAACAGCCTGGCACCCGCCGGCGTGAGACCGAACGATATGCCCTCCTGCCGACCGACTTGGTGGATGTCGGCGGCTTCGACCGCAAGCCCCGAAACCACCCCCCAGAACCGGTGACGAGTCTCGGCACGACCGTGCCAGCCGACGTCGAGGGGCTGACCGAACGCAAGCACGACCGTCAAGGTCGTGGACGGCATGCCGCGGTGGGCGGTCTGGGCACCGGAGTCGTAGCAGTATCCGGACGCCGTCGTGACGTACGGGCGCAACGCAACCGGAGGCCTCCACGCAACCCGCCGACCCATCTCGGACACCGCTCGAGCCTACGACGATTTCGAGTTGTCAGAAGTGGGGCGGGCTATAGCCGCCCCTACTTCTGACAACTCGGTCAGACGGTGACGACGACCTTGCCACGGACGTGACCGGCCTTGTTGGCCGCCAACGCGTCACCGGCGCGGTCAAGGGGGAACTGCTCAGCGATCTCGACCCGCAGCGACCCGTCGGCCACCAGGGCCAGGAGGTCGGCCAGCATCGGGCCGTTGGGGCGGACGAAGATGTAGCTCCCACTGAGCTTCTTGACCGTGTCCGCATCGACGATCGAACCGATCCGGCCGCCGTCGGCGAGCACGTCAGGCGCGGACTCGAGCGAGTCGCCGCCGACGAAGTCCAGCACGACGTCGACACCGTCCGGCAAGGCCGCGCGCACGTTGGCGGTGAGCTCGGCGGCGGACTCCCCGTACTCGACCGGCTCGGCACCAAGCGAGCGCACGAAGTCGTGGTTTTTCTCGCTGGCGGTGCCGATCACGCGCGCGCCGCGCAGCTTCGCGAGCTGGACGGCGATGCTCCCGACGCCACCGGCGGCCGCGTGCACCAGCACCGTGTCGCCTGCGCCGACCTCGGTGGCGTCGATGAGTTGCTGAGCGGTCAGGCCCACCAACGGGAGCGCTCCGGCGCTGACCAGGTCGACGCCGTCAGGCACCTTCGCCACCGCGTCGATCCGTACGGCCACCAGCTCGGCGAAGGTGCCGTTCTGCACATGGTCCTTGCGCGCGTACGCCGCCACCCGGTCACCGGGTGACACCTCGGTCACGGCGGGGCCGACCGCGACCACCTCGCCTGCCACGTCCCAGCCCGGGATCAGCGGCAGATGGTGCGGGAAACCACCCTGCAGGTAGCCGGCGACGACCTTCCAGTCGACGGGGTTGACCCCCGCAGCGGCGACCCTGATCAGCACGTAGTCGGGTCCGACCAGCGGGTCGTCGACCTCCGCGGTCTCGACGACGTCGGGGTCTCCATAGGTACGAATCACAGCAGCTCTCATGCTGGTCGCCAACGCGAGAGCCGCTGCGATATTCCGCTCAGGCGTGGGGTGCGACCCATCTCACGCGACTCCTCCGAGTTGCGCGTGATCGTCGTCAGGGTCGCCACGAGGTTCCGGCCTCGCCGCTCGGTGCGACATCGCGACTCGAACCGAACCAGTGCGCGCGGTCGAGTGTGCAGACGACCTCGGTGTCGACGCCCTCCCCCGTCACGCTGGGCACGTCGATCCAGTTGCCGGCGGTGAAGCCGCACTTCGCGAGCGCCCGCAACGACGCGGCATTGCGGTGATCGGGGCTGGCGACGAATCGCGGCGCATCGGGGTAGGACGGCGCCAGCACGTCCCGGCAGAACGTCCAGATCACCCGGGTGCCGATCCCGCGCCCGACGAGCCCGGGCTCGCCGAGCACGTAGTCGAACCCCACGGCGTCAGGGTCGCCGGTCTTGACGGCGTAGTCGTCGTAGTCGCGGACCCGATAGTCCTGCACGTATCCGACGGCCCTGCCGTCGATCTCGATGACCCACATGCGGGTAGGAAGATCGCCCTCGATCCGCGGTCCGTAACGCTCTCGAGCGGCCTCGTGCGTGATCGCGTCCCCATGGAACCAGCGCGCTGCATGCGGCGCCTGCTGCCAGACGACCACGGCAGGCAGGTCGTCATGCCGCATGGGCCGGAATGAGAGCTCGACCAGAGGCATCGACTCGCCA
>JANLYC010000598.1:0-2931 GCA_031365435.1 Nocardioidaceae bacterium | reverse complement strand
AGCACCGCCTGCACCACGAGCACGAGCGAGAGCGACCAGAGGCCGAACGATGCGACGAGGGCAAGCCTGCGGCGGTCGATCGCGTCCGCGACAGCTCCTCCGTACAGCCCGAAGCCGATCAGCGGGACCAGCGCGAAGAGTCCGACCACCCCGACCGAGAACGTGGACCTGGTCAACGCATAGACCTGGATGGCGATCGTCACCGCGGTCATCTGCTGACCGAGCTGAGACACGGTGTTGCCGATCCAGAGTCGACGGTAGTCGCGCGACACCTGGAGGGGTCGGATGTCCGTCAGGAGTCGACCTACGCCACGCGGCACGCCGTCACTGTAATCCTCTTGTCCGGACAACCTTCGCGTCGTACCGTGTACGGACACACGAAGGGAGGTGGTCCGACAGATGTGTTCTCAACGGACTTGTGAGGTGGCTGGCCGCTAGGCAGTCGCAGCATGGACGGCGTAGCAATACCAGTCAGCTACCCGGACCCGTGGGTGTCGGAGACGTCCGCCCGACCGTGGCTCGCCACGTCCGCCCACGGGTCTCGCCGTGTCTGGACGACGTTTGGCCCCGACTCCCTTACATTTCTCAGGTATGACCTCTCAGCAGCGTGACCTCCCCCGCGACATCGCGTCGTGGCGCGAGGAGTACGCCGACCTGGGCCTGACGGAGCAAGACCTGGGCCCGGATCCGATCCCCGCCTTCATCGGCTGGCTGGACGCAGCCCGGGTCGCCGGCCTGCACGAGCCCAACGCGATGGTGATGTCCACGGCCGACACCGCGGGCTGCCCGTCGTCGCGGATGGTGCTGCTCAAGTCCGTCGACCAACGCGGCTTCGTCTTCTACACCAACCTGATGTCCCGCAAGGGCTCCGAGCTGCGAGCCAACCCGCAATGCGCCCTGCTCTTCCCGTGGCACCCCCTCGAACGGCAGGTGCGTGTCGAGGGCCGAGCCGGTCTGGTCGACGACTCCGAGGCCGATGCCTACTTCGCGTCCCGACCACGTCCATCACAGCTCGGTGCGTGGGCGTCTCCGCAGTCGGAGATCGTCACCGGGCGCGACTACCTCGACGACCGTTATCTGCAGGTGTCCGAACGCTTCGACGGCGTGGACAACATCCCGCGGCCGCCGCACTGGGGCGGCTACCTCGTGCGCCCGCACCACGTCGAGTTCTGGCAGGGCCGGCCCGGACGCATGCACGACCGGGTGCGCTACGACCGTGCCGACGAGGCCACCTGGATCGTCGAGCGCCTCGCACCCTGACCCAGCAGGTGCTGCGGTCGCGGCACCGGTAAGAATGGCGTGTTGCACAGGTGTCGCAGCGCACGGGCGGACAAGGGAGTCACGCATGGTCGAGATTCACGAGGGGCTCGAGGGCGTCATCGCCTTCGACACCCAGATCGCCGAGCCGGACAAGGAAGGCTCGGCGCTTCGCTACCGCGGCGTCGACATCGAGGACCTGGTCGGCCGGGTCCCGTTCGAGAAGGTCTGGGGGTTGCTGGTCGACGGCACCTACGACCCCGGCCTTCCGCCCGCGGAGCCCTACCCGATCCCCGTGCACTCGGGCGACATCCGCGTCGACGTCCAGAGCGCGATCGCGATGATCGCCCCGGCGTGGGGCATGAGACAGCTCTACGACATCGATGACGACGAGGCCCGCCACGACCTCGCGCGCACCGCTGTGATGGTGCTGTCGTATGTCGCCCAGGCGGCCCGCGGCGTCGGTCTGCCGATGGTGCCGCAGAGCGAGATCGACCAGGCCACGACGATCACCGAACGCTTCATGCGGCGTTGGCGCGGCGACCCCGACCCCAAGCACGTCAAGGCCGTCGACGCGTACTGGACCTCGGCAGCCGAGCACGGCATGAACGCCTCGACGTTCACCGCCCGGGTGGTCGCGTCCACGGGTGCTGACACCGCCGCCAGCTTGTCCGCCGCGGTCGGTGCCATGAGCGGGCCGTTGCACGGCGGCGCCCCTTCGCGCGTGCTCGGCATGATCGGTGAGGTCGAGAAGCGCGATGACGCGTCTGCCTACGTGAAGGAGCTGCTGGACAAGGGCGAACGCCTGATGGGGTTCGGCCACCGGGTCTACCGTGCCGAGGACCCGCGAGCGCGCGTGCTGCGCCGTACTGCGAAGGAGCTGGCGGCCCCGCGGTACGAGGTCGCCCTGGAGCTCGAGAAGGCGGCGTTGGCCGAGCTGCGTGAACGCCGTCCCGACCGGGTCCTCGAGACCAACGTGGAGTTCTGGGCGGCCATCGTCCTCGACTTCGCCCAGGTGCCGCCGCACATGTTCACGTCGATGTTCACCTGTGCCCGCACGGCCGGCTGGAGTGCCCACATCCTCGAACAGAAGAAGACCGGGCGGCTGATCCGGCCGTCCGCCCACTATTCCGGGCCCGACAGCCGGCCGGCCGACTCGGTCGAGGGCTGGAACCCTGCCTGGGCCGGGTGACGCCGTCACCCGCCCACCCCGCACCACCTCCCGCACCTCCCCCGGAATTGCGGGAAGGTTCAGGTCGCCGTCGGCGTGTCGCGATGAAGTTTCCCGCAATTCGCGGCCGGGGGTGAGACGGGCTCGATCGGTCGCAGCGGGTCTTGCGACAATGAGCTTCTGACATCGCGGTCAGACCGATGACACACCTGCCTGCATCACCTGCTCGAGAGAGGCCCACCGTATGTCTGACCTGATCATCCCGCCCGAGCTGCTGCCCGCCGACGGCCGGTTCGGTGCCGGCCCGAGCAAGGTCCGGGTCGAGGCGCTGCAGTCCTTGGCCGCCACCGGGTCGTCATACCTCGGCACGTCGCACCGTCAGGCGACGGTGCGCGACGTCGTCGGCAGGGTGCGCGAAGGCCTGGCCACGCTGTTCTCGCTGCCGGAGGGTTACGAGGTGGTGTTCGGCAACGGCGGCGCCACGGCGTTCTGGGACATCGCGA
>JANLYC010000591.1:0-2631 GCA_031365435.1 Nocardioidaceae bacterium | reverse complement strand
GCCAGGCCGGCCAGGGCGGCGCGACGTCCGAGCGACATGCCGCATGGTGGCTCGCTGGTGGCCGCGGTGTCTGCGGCTGTTACTGATCTGCAACCCCGGGTCGGGTCCGTCGGCGCTGGCGCAGTGGTCGGCGGGGCCGTCTCGAGCCGGGCCCGCTGTCTTCTGCGCGGCGCCTGCTGAAGCTCCGGTGTGTGGGCGCGACGAGTGTGCGTGAGATCAAGATTTCGGGGCGGTTTTCTTGATTTCACGCACACTGATCGCGGGCGGGGTGGCTGGCCTAGGTCTTCCGAAGCACGGGTCGGGGTGACAGGTCGACGTCTCTGACTGCTTGACCGGTCGGTCAGGCAGCAGTCTTTCGGATACGGCGCTTGAGTTCCCTCTTGACCTGCAGCGGAGTCCGGCCGGCCATGTAGTCGCCGTTGTTCGGTCGCTCGTTGTTGTAGTCGACGACCCAGGCCTGCAGCGACCGGTCGAGCAGCGCGACGTCCTCGACGCGACCGCGGTGGAAGTGCGGGCGGTAGAACTCCTCGAGCACGGTGCCGTGGAAGCGTTCGCACACGGCGTTGTGGTTCGGCGACCTCGGCGGGATCCGGTGATGGTGCAACCCCATCTGGCTGACGCGGGCTTTGAAGGCCTTGCCGACGAACTCGGGGCCGTTGTCGGTCAGGACCCCTTCCAGGGTGATGCCGTGCTTGCGCAGCGCCTTCTTGAGGTGCCCCAGCAGCAACGCTGCGACGGTGGCGGTCTTGTCGCCCACCACGAGCTGGACGACCGCGATCCGGGTCGCGATGTCGACCGCGGTCAGTTGCCACACCGCCCCGACGCCCTTGAGCTTGCCGACGTAGAACGCATCCAGGGCCACGACCTGGCCCGGGTGCGAGGCGTACTGGCAGAACCCGAACGGGCCCTCCAGGGCGGCTTCGGTGAGCTGACCGGTCTGGGTCGCGGTCAACGACGCCAACGCGATGACCCGCTGCTTGGCGGTGCCGAGGTTGTGACGCCGCAGGACTTTCGCGACCCCTGAGGCAGACCGATCGACGCCACGCTTGCGGAGGTGCCTAAGCAACGACCTCGAGCCCAGGGTCGGCCTGGCGATCGCCTCGGACAAGATCACTGCGACCTCCTCGGAGGTCATCTCGTTCGGCTGATGGGGCCGACGTCGTTCACGCGGCAGTAGAGCTGACAGGCCGTACTGCTCGGCCTTCTTGATCCACTCGTAGTAGGTCTTGCGCGAGACGCCGAAGACTCGGCAGGCCTCGCTCACGTTCCCGATCTTCGCGGCGTGCTCGATGACGCGCACACGCCTGTCGTAGACAATGTCCTCGTGGGTCACGGAATGACTTCCTGTTCTCTAGATCTCAGCAATCCAGAGACTGTCTTCCGTGACCCACACCTACGCGCAGGCTCACCGGGTGTCACCCCAACCCGTGATCCCTAAGTTCTAGAGGGCGGCGGCAGCGGCCGCGTCGCGGTCGCGCACGTGCACGAGCGCCGACACGAGGATCACTGCGAGACCGACGACCGAGAGTGCCACGCCGACCAGGGCCGGGGCGCGGTAGCCGTAGCCGGCCGCGATGACCAGGCCGCCCAACCAGGCGCCGAGGGCGTTGGCGACGTTGAGCGAGGCGTGGTTCATCGCCGCGCCCAGGGTCTGGGCCTCACCGGCGACGTCCATGAGCCGCAGCTGGAGGTTCACGACCAGCACCGAGCCGAGGACGGTGATCAGGAAGACCGCCGGCAGCGAGGCCCAGCCGTACGGCACGGTGAGCCAGAACAGCAGCAGCACCAGGCCCATGCCGACGGAGCCGATGACGAGCGAGCGGTAGATCGACCAGTCGGCCATCTCGCCGGCCACCCACGTGCCGACGACCATGCCGACGCCGAAGACGAACAGGGCGACCGGGATCGAGCCCTCGGACAGGCCCCCGACGTCGGTGAGCGTGGGCGAGATGTAGGAGTAGACGGCGAACATGCCGCCGAAGCCGACAGCACCGGCCAGCAGCGTCAGCCAGACCTGAGGCTTCGCGAACGCCGTGAGCTCGCGGCGACCGGTCGCCGCCGGGTTGCCGGGGCAGGACGGGACGAACGCCAGCACCATCACGACGGTGACGAGCGACAGGACCGCCACGGCCCAGTACGCCGAGCGCCAGCCGACCGCCTGCCCGAGCCAGGTCGCGGCGGGGACCCCGATGACGTTGGCGACCGAGAGGCCGAGCATCACCAGCGCGACCGCGCGGCCCTTGCGCTCGGGCGGGGCCATGCTCGCGGCCACCAGCGAGGCGACGCCGAAGTAGGCGCCGTGCGGCAGCCCGTCGAGGAACCGGGCGGCGAAGAGCAGGTGGAAGTCGGTGGCCAGGGCGCTCGCGGCGTTGAACACCGCGTAGGCCAGCATCAGCGCGACCAGCAGCCCACGACGCGGCCACTTCGCGCCGAAGAAGGCCAGCACGGGGGCACCGACGACGACGCCGAGGGCGTACGCCGAGATGACGTGCCCGGCGGACGGGATCGAGGCGTCCACGCCCCGCGCGATCTGGGGCAGCAGCCCCATCGTCACGAACTCGGTCGTCCCGATGGCGAAGCCACCCATGCCCAGCGCCAGGACGGCGAGCACGAAGTGCGAGGCGCGCGTCG
>JANLYC010000584.1:0-4440 GCA_031365435.1 Nocardioidaceae bacterium | reverse complement strand
ACCGGGTCAAGACCCACGGCCGATGGCAGGTGGCTCAACCGTTCAACGGGGTCTTCGTGTGGCGCACCCCGCACGGCCGCTACTACCTCGTCGACCACACCGGCACCCACCGCGCCACACCCGCGCCGCGGCCGGAAACCGTTCGCCGAACCTGGGATGTTTGGCACGCTGTGCGCCGTGACCGATACCTGGATGATCGACGAGCTGGCGTATGCCGGACCCGAGCACCTCGACGAGGACTTCGTCGCGGCGTACGACGCCAAGCAGGGCCAGCCAGACTTCGGTCCGGACGTCGACATCCTCCGGCGACACGGCGCACTTGATCCGACCTCGACCGTCGTCGACCTCGGTGCGGGAACTGGGCGCTTCACGTTGGCCGCGGCCGCGCACTGCCGCCGCGTGGTAGCAGTCGACGTTTCGACCGCGATGCTCGCCCACACCGCGAAGGCCGCGGCGCGGGCCGGGTTCGCCCATGTCGAGTGCGTCCGCGCCGGGTTCCTGAGCTATGAGCACACGGGAGAGCCGGCCGCCGCCGTCTTCACCCGAAACGCTCTGCACCAGCTCCCTGACTTCTGGAAGGGGTTGGCACTGTCCCGCATGAGGCAGATCCTTCGCCCCGACGGTGTCCTGCGGCTGCACGACCTCGTGTACGACTTCACCCCCGACGAGGCGCCGGCAGCACTCGCGGCCTGGATGGGCGGTGCCGTCCAGGACCCGACCGCCGGATACACCAGCGAGGACTTCGCGACCCACATCCGCACGGAGTTCGGCACCTATCGTTGGCTGCTCGAGCCGCTGATCGAGGCGGCTGGTTTCGAGATCCTCGACGTCGACGTTCGGGGCCGGATCTACGCCGCCTACACCTGCATCGTGGTCTGAAGCCGGGGTCGGGGCGGGTATCCCGGTTGCTCTTGTGCCGACACGGCGACCCGTGGGACGCGACCTCGAGTGTCGGTCGGACGTGGCAGCCTGTCGGGACGTAGGCTGTGGGTCTTCCCCCAGCCGCACCGGCTGCCAACGGTGCAGCTGTGTCCGCTGTGCCCGAAACGTCGCAGCACCACCGCCGTGAGGAGTCGCCCCGCCGATGTCGGACAGTTTCGTCCATCTGCACGTGCACACCGAGTTCTCGATGCTCGACGGTGCGGCACGGGTCGGCGAGCTCTTCGACGAGACCGTCCGCCAGGGCATGCCGGCGCTGGCAGTGACCGACCACGGCAACATGTTCGGTGCCTACGAGTTCTACACCAGCGCCAAGGCTCACGGGGTGAAGCCGATCATCGGCATCGAGGCCTACCTGACCCCCGGCACGAGCCGCTTCGAGCGCCGCCGGGTCCAGTGGGGCAACGGCGGCCCCGACGACGTCTCCGGCGGTGGCGCCTACACGCACATCACCATGCTCGCCGAGACCACCGAGGGCATGCACAACCTCTTCCGGCTGAGCTCGCTGGCCTCGATCGAGGGTCAGTACTACAAGGCCCGCATGGACCGCGAGCTCCTCGAGCGCTACGGCAAGGGGATCATCGCGACGACGGGCTGTCCCTCCGGAGAGGTCCAGACGCTCATCCGGCTCGGCAAGTACGACGACGCGCTCAAGGCCGCGGCCGACTACCGCGACATCTTCGGGGCCGACAACTACTTCGTCGAGGTGATGGACCACGGCCTCACGATCGAGCAGCGGGTCAGGGCCGACCTCCTGCGCATCGCCGACGAGCTCGCCCTGCCCCTGGTGGCGACCAACGACCTGCACTACACCCGCAAGGAAGACGCCGTCGGCCACGACGCCCTGCTCTGCGTGCAGTCGGGATCGACGATGAACGACGCAAACCGCTTCAAGCTCGACGGCGACGGCTACTACCTCAAGACCCCGGCCGAGATGCGCGAGATCTGGCGCGACCTGCCAGTGGCTTGCGACAACACGCTGCTGATCGCCGAACGCTGCGACATCGCCTTCGCCGAGGGCCGCAACCTGATGCCCAGGTTCCCCGTCCCCGAGGGCGAGACCGAGGAGACCTGGTTCGTCAAGGAGGTCGAGCGCGGGCTGCAGCGCCGCTACCCGGGCGGCATCACCGCCGACGTGCGCGACCGGGCCGACCTCGAGACAGCGACGATCCTCAAGATGGGTTTCCCGGGCTACTTCCTGGTCGTTGCGGACTTCATCACCTGGGCCAAGGCGCAGGGCATCCGCGTCGGTCCGGGTCGGGGCTCGGCGACGGGCGCGATCGTCGCCTACGCGATGGGCATCACCGAGCTCGACCCGCTGGTCCACGGTCTGCTGTTCGAGCGGTTCCTCAACCCCGAGCGCATCTCGATGCCCGACATCGACATCGACTTCGACGAGCGTCGACGGGGCGAGGTCATCCGCTACTGCACCGACAAGTACGGCGACGACCGGGTGGCCCAGATCGTCACCTACGGCACGATCAAGGCCAAGCAGGCGGTCAAGGACTCCTCGCGGGTGCTCGGCTATCCGTTTGCGATGGGCGACCGGATCACCAAGGCGATGCCACCGTCGGTGATGGGCAAGGACGTCCCGTTGTCCGGCATCTTCGACCCAGCGCACGAGCGGCATGGCGAGGCGGGGGAGTTCCGCGCGTTGTACGAGTCCGACCCGGACGTGCAGCGCATTGTCGACACGGCGCGGCAGCTCGAGAACCTCAAACGCCAGTGGGGTGTCCACGCAGCCGGAGTCATCATGTCCAGCGAGCCGCTGATCGACGTGATCCCGATCATGCGCCGCGAGCAGGACGGCGCCACCATCACGCAGTTCGACTACCCGGCCTGTGAGACCCTCGGTCTGCTCAAGATGGACTTCCTGGGCCTGCGCAACCTCACGGTCATCGATGATGCGCTGGCCAACATCGCCGCCAACCGCGACATCACGATCGACCTCGACACCCTCGGACTCGACGACCAACCGACGTACGACCTGCTGTCGACCGGCGACACCCTCGGCGTCTTCCAGCTCGACGGGGGTCCGATGCGCGCGCTGCTGCGGCAGATGAAGCCCGACAGCTTCGAGGACATCGCCGCCGTGCTGGCGCTCTACCGACCCGGTCCGATGGGCGCCAACAGCCACACCAACTACGCGTTGCGCAAGAACGGCAAGCAGGAGATCACGCCGATCCACCCCGAGCTCGAGGCGCCGCTCCAGGAGATCCTCGCGCCGACCTACGGCCTCATCGTCTACCAGGAGCAGGTGATGGAGATCCCGCAGAAGCTCGCGGGCTACTCCCTGGGCAAGGCCGACCTGCTGCGCAAGGCCATGGGCAAGAAGAAGCGCGAGGTGCTCGACGCCGAGTTCGAGGGCTTCCGCGACGGCATGCTGGCCAACGGTTACTCACCGGGCGCCGTCAAGACGTTGTGGGAGATCCTGGTCCCGTTCTCGTCGTACGCGTTCAACAAGTCCCACACCGCCGGCTACGGTCTGGTCTCCTACTGGACCGCCTACCTCAAGGCGAACTTCCCGGCGGAGTTCATGGCTGCCCTGTTGACCAGCGTCCGGGGTGACAAGGACAAGTCCGCGGTCTATCTCAACGAGTGTCGTCGGATGGGCATCAAGGTCCTGCCCCCCGACGTCAACGAGTCCGACGCCAACTTCACACCGGTCGGCACCGACGTCCGCTTCGGGCTGTCCGCGATCCGCAACGTCGGCAACAACGTCGTGGCGGGCCTCGTGGGCGCGCGTGAGTCCGCAGGCCGGTTCACCGACTTCGGAGACTTCATGAACAAGGTCCCGGTTCCCGTCTGCAACAAGCGGGTGCTCGAGTCGCTGTGCAAGGCCGGCGCGTTCGATTCGCTGGGTTACTCCCGGCGCAGTCTCGTGGCGGTGCACGAGGACGCGGCCGACCAGTACATCGACCTCAAGCGCAACGAGGCGATCGGTCAGGACTCCCTGTTCGGTGGGCTCGACGACGATGCCTTCTCCGGAGTCACGCTGCAGGTTCCTGAGCTCGAGGAGTGGGACAAGAAGTCGCTGCTCGCCCACGAACGCGACATGCTCGGGCTCTATGTCTCCGACCACCCTCTCAACGGCCTCGAGCACGTGTTGGCTTCCGCAAGCGACGTCTCGATCGGCCAGCTGATCACCGACGAGAGCCGTGAAGAGGGCGCTGTCGTGACGGTGGCCGGCCTCATCACCTCGGTCATCCGCAAGACCACGAAGAAGGGAGACCTGTACGCCGTCGTCACCGTCGAGGACCTCGAGGGTGGCATCAACGTGATGGTCTTTCCGCGCGACTACCAGCTCTCCTCGACCCTGCTCGTCGAGGACTCCGTCGTTCTGGTCAAGGGCAAGATCAAGCGGAGCCGGGACGATGCGATCGAGCTGACCTGTCTCGAGATCACGGTCCCGGACCTCACCAGGGGCGCCGCCGACGGGCCCGTGGTGATCTCGATGCCGGCGGTCCGTGTCACGCCGCCGGTGGTCGAGCAGCTCAAGGA
>JANLYC010000578.1:0-5417 GCA_031365435.1 Nocardioidaceae bacterium | reverse complement strand
CCGGTGTTCTGCTTGGTGGGCGAGGGCCAAGCGATGATGGTGCGGACCGCGATGAAGGACGGCCGGTTGGTCTCGGCCCGGGCTGCCTCCAGAGCCGCTTCCAGCGCGACGACGTCCTCGCCGGACTCGACGTACTGGACGTGCCAGCCGTAGGCCTCGTAGCGCTTCATCACGTCCTCGGAGAACGCGATGTTGGTGTCGTCCTCGATCGAGATGTTGTTGTCGTCGTACAACAGGACGAGGTTGCCCAGCTGCTGGTGGCCGGCCAGGGAGGAAGCCTCGCCGCTCACGCCCTCCTCGAGGTCACCGTCACTGGCGAACGCGAAGATGTCGTGGTCGAACAGGCTCTCGCCAGGGGCAGGCTTGGGGTCGAACAGGCCGCGCTCCCGTCGGGCCGCCATCGCCATGCCGACCGCGTTGCCCACGCCTTGACCGAGGGGCCCGGTGGTCGTCTCGACGCCGGCGGTGTGGCGGTGCTCCGGATGCCCGGGGGTGAGGCTGCCCCACACGCGCAGCGCCTTGAGGTCGTCGAGCTCGAGACCGTACCCCGCCAGGTAGAGCTGGATGTAGAGGGTCAGGCTCGAGTGTCCGCACGAGAGGACGAACCGGTCCCGGCCCGGCCAGTGCGGGTCGGCAGGGTTGTGGCGCAGCAGCTTCTGGAAGACGAGGTATGCCGCCGGCGCCAGGCTCATCGCGGTCCCCGGATGGCCGTTCCCGACCTTCTGTACCGCGTCCATGGCCAGCACCCGGACGGTGTCGACGGCCCGTTCGTCGATGTCACTCCAGTCGAGCTTGGCGTAGCGATCCTGGGGAGCGCTGGTCACAGCGGCGATTCCTTCCTCAGCACGGGTGTTGCGGTCGGGCGGTTTTGCTGCCGGTGCGGCTGGTGGCCATGCCGTCAGCCGGCCTCATCCGCATCCTCGGCCGAGCCTACTGCGCGGGCATTTGCCCCGCGCGCCCCCGTTCCACCGCAGGCTCCGGACGGGATTAGACTGGCCGCCGTAGTCAGGCTTCGCGACGCGCGTCGATCCCACTGGGTCGGTTGTCCGGAGCACCGTACGCGCGTGACCAGAGGTGTTCGTGACAGCTGTCGACCCGCAAGCTCCAGTGTTCGTACGGGAGCCGGCGACCGCGAACGAGGCCGATGCACTCGCTTCGGCGTCACCCGTCGAGCCGGACGTCGCAAGCCCGTTCGACCGGGTGCGCTCCTATGTCGCCCTGACCAAGCCCCGCATCATCGAGCTGCTGCTCCTGACCACGGTCCCTGTCATGTTCCTGGCCCAACGCGGGGTCCCGCCACTGTGGCTCGTGGTGGCGACGGTTGCCGGGGGGACGTTGGCAGCCGGCAGTGCGAACGCGCTCAACTGCGTGGTCGACCGTGACATCGACGAGAAGATGCTGCGCACCCGGCGGCGGCCGTTGCCCCGCCACCAGGTGTCGGCCGACGGAGCCCTGGTCTTCGGGCTCGTGCTGGGTGTGGCCTCGACGCTGCTGCTCGGGCTGACCGTGAACTGGCTGTCCGCCGGGCTGGCGCTGGCTGCCAACGCCTTCTACGTGCTCGTCTACACGATGGTGCTCAAGCGTCGTACCGCGCAGAACATCGTCTGGGGCGGCGCGGCCGGCTGCTTCCCGGCCCTGATCGGCTGGACCGCCGTGACCGGGTCGCTCGCTTGGGCGCCCGTCGTGCTGTTCCTGGTCGTCTTCTTCTGGACCCCGCCGCACTTCTGGTCCCTGGCGATCCGCTACCGCGCCGATTATGCCGCGGCGTCCGTGCCGATGCTCCCGGTGGTCGCATCGTCATTCGAGGTCGGCCGCCAGATCGTCATCTACGCGTGGCTCACGGTGGCCACCTCGCTCGCGCTCTGGCCGGTCGCCGACACCGGCTGGTTCTATCCGGTCGCGGCCTGCCTGCTGGGGGTGGTCTTCGTCGGCGAGTCGCACGCACTGTGGCGACGTGCACGCACCAGTGAGGACCCGGTGGCGCTGAAGGCGATGCGGCTGTTCCACGGGTCGAACGCCTATCTGGCGCTGCTGTTCCTGGCGGTCGCGATCGATCCGCTGCTCACGCGCTGACGGTCAGTCACGGCGCGAAGCCGGTCAGCCGTAGTAGGGCGCGGCCGGGACGACGTCGGCACGGACGACGTTCGAGCCGGCCACCTTGTCGTGCAGGGCCTGCCGGTTCTTGTCCCACAGCGGCCACAGGTAGTCGACCAGCAGCACGATCCCGGCCACCAGGCCCAGCAGCGGCGAGAGGTACACCAGCTGCAAGCCATAGATGAACGCACAGCGTTTCCAGATGAGCGCCAGGCTCGGTGGGATGCTCGGGTCATCGCGTCCGCGCACCTTGAGCTTGACGATGCGCTTGCCGGGAGTCGCCGCCCAGCGGCGCAGTGAGAACACCTCGTAGGCCAGGCCGACCAGGACCGTGACCAGGACGATCGGCACCATGGCCTGCACCAGGCTGCTGGGAAAGTCGAACGGGTTGGGCGACGCACCCGCGTCGATGCGGCGCTGCAGCTCCTGGGTGTAGTCCTGGTAGGCCTGGAAGTAGCGGTACCAGAAGTAGGCGTTGAACGGCAGCGAGATCAGCATCACGAAGATGTTGTCGAGAAGGCGCGCGCCGAGCCGCGACGGCCACGAAGCAAGCGGTACGCCGTCCGGTGTGGTGGCCCGGGAGGACGTGGATGCAGGCGTCGCCGGGTAGGTGGGGTAGCCCGCGTAGTCCGGCCGCGTCGCCGACCCGCCGTCGGCGTAGCCCGCGTCGTAGGGTGCCGGCGAGCCATAGGCGGGGGAGCCGTACGTCGGGTACTGGCTCTGCGCCGGACCCGCCTGACCCACCGGTGGGGTGGGGGCGGGGGGTGCTGTCTTGGGGGCGGCGTGGTGGGTCCATGCCGTGCCGTCCCAGTAGCGGTACTGCTCGGCACTCCAGGGGTCGTCGTACCAGCCGGCCACGGGTGTCGTCATGCCGTCAAGCCTCTCACGCAGGGACGTCGCGGCAAGGGAGCAGGCACTCCGAAGTCACCTGCCGTAAGGTCGATGTCGCTGACTGTTTTGTCAAGGTTGAAAACCTGATAGCCCGTTAGGGCCATTGTGGACCGTTTCTCGCTACGAGGCGACCACGACCGACCGCAGTCGGCCAGACTCGGCACCTGTCCATCCAGGAACGGGTGCGAGAGCGGGTTGGGATGGGACAGTGTCCCGGGGGTAGCGGTGCCCCCGGGACGCACCCGTCGAGCCGACCGTCGATGCCGGCCGCTAGGAACCGTTCACCGCGGGATCCTGCCGAGACGCCAGGCCGCGGTCACGCGTGCCGAGCATCATCCACGTGGCTGTGGCGACCACCAGGGCTGCTCCGAGGACGTGCGCGCCGACCAGCACGATCGGCAGGTCGGTGAAGTACTGGACGAACCCGATCAGACCCTGGGCGAGCTCGACCCCCAGCAGCCAGCCCGCCGCCCGGACTGCCCGGTCCGGGGCGCGGGTGACCAGGAAGGCCACCAGCGTCCCGACGGTGAGCCCGACGAGCAGGAAGACCAGGTCGGCGTGCACCTGGCTGACCACCGCCGGGCGGAGACCGTTGCGGGGGGCGTCGGCATCGCCGGCGTGCGGACCTGACCCGGTCACGACGGTGCCGACGTACAGCACCACCCAGGCCGCGGCGTACGTCGCCTGCGCCAACCTCGCGGCCGGCACCGGCATGGTCGGCTTCGCCGGCCGGTCGCCCTCGTCGACCCGGCGTACCAGCACCACTGCGACCGAGATCAGGGCCAGCGAGAGCAGCAGGTGCAGCGAGACGACATAGGGGTTGAGGTCGGTGAGCACGGTGAAGCCACCGAGGACTGCCTGCGCCGGCACACCGAGTGCGAGCACGGTGGCGATGCGCCGTACCGACCGGCGCTGTGGTCGGTAGCGCATCGCGGCGATCCACGTGGCGATCGCGACCGCCGCCAGCACGAACGTCAGCATCCGGTTGCCGAACTCGATGAAACCGTGGACACCCATGGCGTCGTGCACCACGAACGAGTTGTCGGTGCACCGTGGCCAGGTCGGGCAGCCGAGCCCCGAGGCCGTGAGCCGCACGGCCCCGCCTGTCACCACGATGACGATGTTGCTCACCAGGGAGGCCACGGCCAGGCCCCTGAGCAGTCGTCGGGACGGGGCGCGGACCTGCTGCGTCACCGGGGTGGTTCGCTCGATCACTCCCACCGGAACGTCCTGACCGTGAGCGCCGACGCAACCGCTGCCCACGCAGCGAGCACGACCAGGTGGGAGACGCCGAGCCCGGCGCCGGAGAGCACCTCGCGCAGGCCCTGGGCGAGCGCGCCTGACGGCAGCAGTGTGACGACGTGGCGCATCGCGCTCGGATACGACGTCACCGGTACGACGACAGCGCCCGCGACCAGCAGCACCACGTAGACGAGGTTCGCCGCCGCGAGCGTGGCCTCGGCGCGGAGCGTGCCCGCCAGCAACAGTCCAAGGGCGGCGAAAGCAGTCGTCCCGAGCGCGACCAGCAGCACCGAGCCGAGCACGGCAACAAGGCCGCCCGCCGGGGACCAGCCCAGCAACGACCCGATCGTGACGATCACGATGATCTGAAGACCGATGACGGTGAGCAGCGAGAAGACCTTGCCGAGCAGCAGGCCGGCCCGCGGGAGCGGAGACGCACCCAGCCGTTTGAGCACGCCATAACGACGCTCGAAGCCGGTCGCGATGGCCAGTGAGGTGAACGCGGTCGACATCACCGCCAGTGCCAGCACGCCCGGAGTGAGGACGTCGATCCGCCGGCCCGTGCCGAGGTCGATCACGTTGCCGGACTCGGCGCCTCCGACGAGGAGCAGCAGGGGGATCACGATCGCGAGCAGCAACTGCTCGCCGTTGCGCAGGAGGAGCTTCGTCTCCATGGCGGCGTGCGCCACCACCATCCGGTGCAGCGGCTGCCCACCGGGAGCGGGTACGAACGACAGCGCGGTCACGACCGAAGCTCCCGCCCGGTGAGGTCGAGAAAGACATCCTCCAGCGTGCTCTTGGCGACATTGAGCTGCTCGGGCATGACGTCGAGAGCCGCACACCAGGACGTCACCGCGGCGAGCGTCTGGGGGTTCACGAGACCGTCGACGCGATAACAACCGGTGGGCTGCTCGGTCACCGTGCAGTCCGGGGGCAGGGCAGCGACGAGCGGAGCGGTGTCGAGCCCCGGAGGCGCCTGGAAGCTGATGATGTTCTGCGCCCGTGCGGCCGTCAGCTCCAGCGGCGTACCTGATGTCAGCACCCGACCGTGGTCCACGACGTGGACCCGAGTAGCGAGACGTTCGGCTTCTTCCATGAAGTGGGTGGACAGGACGACCGTCACGCCGTCCGCGCGGAGCTCCTCGATCAGCTCCCAGGTGGTTCGCCGCGCCTGCGGGTCGAGACCAGCG
>JANLYC010000569.1:0-6294 GCA_031365435.1 Nocardioidaceae bacterium | reverse complement strand
TCTCAGCAACCTTCGCACCGCCGCCGGTCCCGAAGAGGTCGATCGTGTGCTCGGGTCCACAGTGCGGGCAGACGAGGAAGCTCATGTTCTCGATCACGCCGGCCACGCGCTGGTGCATCATCGACGCCATCGTCCCGGCGCGTTCGGCGACCTCTGCGGCGGCCGACTGCGGTGTGGTGACGACGACGACCTCGGAGTTCGGCAGGTGCTGACCGACCGAGATCGCCATGTCGCCGGTGCCTGGCGGCAGGTCGAGCAGCAGCACGTCGAGATCGCCCCAGTAGACGTCACTCAGCATCTGCACCAGCGCACGGTCGAGCATCGGTCCGCGCCAGGCGACCACCTGGTCGCGTCGCGGCTTGAGCATGCCGATGCTGATCACGCTGAGCCCCATCACCGGGACCGGCATGATCATGTCTTCGACCTGCGTCGGCCGCTCGTCAGCGACTCCGAGCATGGCGGGGATCGAGTGGCCGTAGATGTCGGCGTCCAGGATGCCGACCTTGCGGCCGGTCCGCGCCATGGCCATCGCCAGGTTGACCGTCACCGACGACTTGCCTACGCCGCCTTTGCCGGACGCGACCGCGATGATCTTGGTCAACGAGTCGGGTCGCGCGAACGGGATCTCTTTGGCCGGTTGCCCGCCGCGCAGGTTCTGCTGCAGCTGTTGGCGCTGCTCGTCGCTCATCACGCCGAGCGTCACGTCGACCCCGCTCACACCGGCGACCGCCGACACCGCAGCGGTGACGTCGCGGGTCAGGGTCTCCTTCATCGGACAGCCCGAGACCGTCAGCAGGATCGTGACCGCGACGTTGCCGTCGTCGCTGACCGTCACGTCGTCGACCATGCCAAGCTCGGTGACCGGTCGCCGGATCTCGGGGTCGTTGACCGTCGCAAGAGCGGCGTTGACGCGGTCGAGCACCGGGGATGTCATGACTCCAGGCTACGGGTCTGCGTCGTCTCGTCAGAATCCTGGTCGCCGGCCTGGGACCGATCGTCGAGGTCGGACAGCAGCGAGCGCAGCTCCGAGCGCAGATAGTCGCGGGTGGCGACCTCACCGATGGCCATCCGCAGTGACGCGACCTCGCGGGCCAGGAACTCCATGTCGGCGTGGGCCCGCAGGTTCGCCTCGCGGTCCTGCTCGGTGACGACGCGGTCGCGGGCCTCCTGGCGGTTCTGCGCGAGCAGGATCAGCGGAGCGGCGTACGACGCCTGCGTGGAGAAGAACAGGTTGAGCAGGATGAACGGGTACGGGTCCCACTTGAGCCCGAAGAGCCCGATCACGTTGATCGCCACCCAAATAATGACGAAACCGGTCATGTAGGTCAGGAAGCGCGCCGTACCCATGAAGCGCGCGAAGTTCTCGGCGAACTTGCCGAACATCTCCGGGTCGTAGCTCGGACGCACGACCAGGGTGCGGCGGGTGTCTCGGGGCACGTCGAGCCGGTTCATCCGCGAGGTGCGCATCGGCGTATGACGGCTGGGCTCGCGGCGCTCCTCGTCGCGCGGGTCGTCACGAGCCATCGACGACCCCCTCGACGACAGCGGTCCCGTTGGAGGCGGCGAGCTCTCCCTCGCGCTGGCGCCAGTTCTCCGGCAGCAGGTGGTCCAGCACGTCGTCGACCGACACCACGCCGAGCAGGTGCCCGTCGTCGTCGACGACCGGGCTCGCGACGAGGTTGTAGTAGGCCAGATGCCGCGTGACTTCGTCGAGGGTCGCGTCGGCGCGCAACGCCTCGAGATCGTTGTCGATGACAGCCGACACCAGGCTCGAAGGCGGCTCGCGGAGCAGGCGCTGGAAGTGCCCGACGCCGAGGAACCGGCCCGACGGGGTCTCGAGCGGCGGCCGGCAGACGTAGACCATCGCCGCGAGTGAGGGAGTGAGCTCGCTGGCGCGGATCCGTGCGAGCGCCTCCGCAACGGTCGAGTCCGGCGGCAGGATGACGGGGTCGGTGGTCATCAGTCCGCCTGCGGTCCGTTCCTCGTAGGCGAGCAGCCGGCGTACGTCGTCGGCCTCACCGGGGTCCATGAGGAGCAGCAGCGCCTCGGCCATCTCGGGAGGCAGCTCGGCGATGAGGTCGGCGGCGTCGTCGGGCGACATCTCCTCGAGGATGTCGGCGGCGCGCTCGTTCTCGAGCTGGCCGAGGATCTCGACCTGGTCGTCCTCGGGGAGCTCCTCGAGCACGTCGGCGAGGCGTTCGTCGTCGAGCGCTGCCGCGATCTCGCCGCGCCGTTTCGGAGACAGCCCGTGGATGACGTTGGCGAGGTCGGCCGCTCGCATGATGTCGAGCGCGGCGAGCATGTGGGTGGCACCCTGTCCGGCTTCGAGACCGGTGAGACCCGAGACCTCCGACCACTCGAGCACCTGCGTCTGGCCCTTGCGGCCGAACCGCTTGGAGCCGTGCTGCACGGCGACGCGCGACAGCACCCAGTCCCGGGTGCGACCTTGCTCCATCGCGATGTCGTAGACGGTGCCCTCGGTGCCGTTCTCGATGATCGTGACGGTGCGGTCGAGCAGCTCTCCGAGCACCAGCGTCTCGGTGCTGCGCTGTTGAAAGCGGCGCATGTTGACGAGGCCGGTCGTGATGACCTGGCCTGCGTCGACGCTGGTCACCCGGGTCATCGGCAAGAAGATGCGACGGCGTCCCAGGACCTCGACCACGAGACCGAGAACCCGCGGCTGCTGGTTGTCTGCGCGTGCGGCCACGACGACATCGCGAACCCGACCCACCTGGTCGCCGTTGGGGTCATAGACGTACAGGCCCGCCAGGCGGGCGATGAAGACTCGGGTCGGGGCGACACTCACGCCCGAAAGGCTACCGGTGCCGACACGCGATCGACCCCCATCAGGTCCTAGGCTCGCGGTCATGCCTGCGAACCCTCGAGACCTGCCTCAGCTCGGAGACGTGCCGACGGACGCTCTGACCGACCCGGTGGCCGGTCGGCTGCGCTACGAAGTGGTCGACGTGTTCGCCGAGCGTCCGTATGCCGGCAACCCGCTGGCGGTCGTGTACGGCGCGGACGCGCTGCAGACCGAGCAGCTGCACTCCCTGGCGATGGAGTTCAACCTCTCGGAGACCGCCTTTCCGCTCGCTCTCACCGACGAGGACCGCGCTGCCGGTGCCGACTATCGCGTCCGGATCTTCACACCGGGTGGTGAGATCCCGTTCGCCGGGCACCCCACCGTCGGCACCGCCTGGTCGCTCCGGTCGAGTGGTGTCATCGAGCCGGGGGCCAGACAGCAGGCTTGCGGAGCCGGCTTGATCGGCGTCCGGGTGCCTGCAGATCCGGGGGCCGCTGTCGAGCTCAGCGCAGCGCCGCGTGACCACGCCCGCCGGCTGAGCCCCGACGACACCACCCAGCTCGCCGAGCTCGTCGGTCTGGGTGCCGACGACCTGGTTGACGATGCCTATGCCGCCGGGTGCGGACTGAGCTGGCTGTACCTGCGGGTCCGGCCGGACGCCGTCGGGCGCAGTCGGCCCGGGTCCAGGCAGGTGAGCGAGACCTCGATCGACGTGAGCTTCCTCCAGGACCCCTTCGACGGCATCGACGTGTACGCCGTTGAGCCCGGCGGCGACCCGGGCGGGCCGATCTCGATCCGGTCGCGGGTCTACGTGCCCGGGTTCGGTATCCCCGAGGACCCGGCGACAGGTTCGGCGGCGGCCGGTCTCGGCCTGGTGCTCGTCGCCTCGGGACTCGCGGCCGGGGACGGGACGTCGGCCTACGCGATCGAGCAGGGGGTCGAGATGGGCCGGCCCTCCCGCATCGCCGGCCGCGTCGAGGCGGCGGACGGCCGCGCCACGCTGGTCCACGTGGCGGGGCGGGTGGTCCCGATCGCCACCGGCACCATCACCGTGCCCTGAGGATCACTCGGTGGCCTCGAGCTGGAAGTCCCAGACGATGAGGCAGGGCTCGTCGCGGTACGTCGCGTTCGCTGCTTCCGCCGCCCAGTCGTGGAGCTCCCAGATGTCCGGTGGCTCGGCGGGGTCGATCGATCCTGGCTCGGGCGGCGTCGAGAGATCGACGACGGGTTCGGGTCGCAACGGTTCGTGGCACTCCCGGACGGCGAAGCCGGCCGGGAGTGCGGCCTGCAGATACTCGCTCGTCGCGTGTCGCCACGTCGGGATGTAGCCGTAGTTGCCGTCGACGTCCCACTTGACCAGCGGGTACAGCGGTGACCCGATGAAGTGACCCCGGGTGTCGGAGATGACGAAGTGGCCGCCCGGACGCAGCACCCGTGCGGCCTCTCGGAACACGGGTTTCAGGTCCTCGACATGCGCCAGCGCCAGCGCGTTGACCATCAGGTCGGCGCTGCTGTCGGGCATCGGCAGATCGCACACGTCTGTTCGGTGGAAGTCGACCTCAGGCAGCTTCTGCGCGGCCACGGCCAGCATGCCCGCCGAGACGTCGAACCCATGGACGCGGTGTCCCTGCTTCGCCAGGTATGCCGCATGGCGTCCGGTGCCGCAGGCCGCGTCGACCGCGACGCCGGCGGGCAGTCGGTCCAGGATCGGCCGGACGACGGGCTCCTCGATTGCGAAGATGCCGTTGTCGGGGCTGTCGTACGTGGGCGCCCAGCCGTCGTACGCCGACCCGGCTGACAGAGGAGCGATCTCGACGCCGTCGCCGAGCGGGGCTGCCGAGTCCAGCAGGGCCCGCACTTCCGCGAGTCTGGCCAGGGTGAACGAAGCGTCGTACTCGCCCGCGAACGCCTTCATCAGGGCCACGCCCTCGAGGCCGATCAGGTACGCGAGTGGGTGCTGGTAGATGAGCCGGTCGGCGGCGGGGTCCGCAGCCGCGGAGTCGCAAGAGGTCATGCGCCGAAATCTCGATTCAGGTGAGAGATGGTATGGAGCCCTGGTCGGCAGCGCGCTCGCCAGACTCGTCAGGACAGGGGGCGGCCCGACCCGCCGCGCTTGTGCAGGACCCAGGGCTTCTTGCCCTGTGTGGTGGCCGGCGACGGCAGCGGGGTCGCCCGGTGGCTCTCGCTGGAGTAGCGGCCGGGCCGCTCGACGAGCGGTCCGTCGGGCTGTATCCGGTAGAGGACAGCGGTGCCGCTCGCCCACCGCGCCGGCGCGCTCTCGGCGTCCGCCAGGTTGAGGCGGCCCGCAGCCAGTGCGGTCGCGGCGGCCTCCCAGTCGGCTGCGTCGGGCGTCAGCCGGCTCACGGCGGCCCCAACCGTGACCAGCCGTTCGGTGGTGTCCTTGCTGCGGGCGATCACCGTCACCTCGGCACCGTCGGCCCAGCCGGGGTCGGGCTGCTCACCCGGGCCGGTGAGCACGTACGCCGTTCGCTCCTGCCAGGCGTACCAGAAGCCGCGCCCCCGCGGTTCAGCCGGCGTGGTCACCCAGATGACGCCGGACTTCTTCATCGCCTCGTCCAACAGCGCCTCGTCCATTGGCGTCTGGTCCAGCTGCGTCTCGTCACCCACGTGTCGAAGCGTGCCACACCCAGCGATTAGATGGCAGCGTGACCGACCGTGCCTCGACGCCTGCTCCAGTGGGGACGCCTCTTCGCGAGCCGATGTCCGCGAGCACGGTCGGGATGCTGGTCGTCGGGGTCGTCGGGGTGTCCATGTCGGGGCCGATCATGGCCGGGGCCACCGCTGTCCCGGCACTGGCGATTGCGTTCTGGCGCAACGGCCTCGGTGCCATCGCCGTGGCACCAGTCGCGTTCGTGCGAGGCCGGGCTGCGCTGCGTGCGGTGACGCGGGAGCAGCTGCGGTTGAGCCTGCTGTCCGGTGTCATGCTGGCGGCGCACTTCGCGACCTGGGTGACCTCCCTGCGGCTGACGTCGGTGGCGTCGGCGACCGCGTTGGTGTCGCTGCAGGTGGCCTGGGTGGTCGTGCTGTCACGGTTCGTCGGCATACCGGTCGTACGCCAGGTCTGGCTCGGGCTGTTGCTGGCCTTGGCGGGGGTGCTCGTGGTCTCCGGCGTCGACTTCTCCGTGTCGGGGCGGGCGCTGACCGGAGATGCGCTGGCCCTGGGCGGCGGGTTGTTCGCGGCGGTCTACACGATCGTCGGTGGGCGTGTGCGCGAGCAGCTGTCCACGACGTCTTACACCCTGATCTGCTACTCGACCAGCGCTGGGTTGCTCCTGGCCGGCTGTCTCGTCGCACGCCTGCAGCTGGTCGGGTACGACGCGAAGAGCTGGGGGCTCGTCATCGCCGTCACGGTGGTGGCCCAGCTGCTCGGCCACTCGGTCTTCAACCACTTGCTCGCCACGATCAGCCCGACCGTCGTCTCGATGACCCTCTTGCTCGAGGTCCCCGGTGCGGCGCTGCTGGCCGCCGTC
>JANLYC010000563.1:0-2151 GCA_031365435.1 Nocardioidaceae bacterium | reverse complement strand
CTTGGCCCGCCGGGTCGACAGATCGCCCATCACCGCACCGACGAAGTCGTCGTCGATCAGCACCTCGATCTCGTCGATCGGTTCGAGCAGGGCGACCCCGCCCGCCGACGCGGCCTCCTTCAGCGCGAGTGCCCCGGCCGTCTGGAACGCCATGTCGCTGGAGTCGACGCTGTGGGCTTTGCCGTCGTACAGCGTCACGCGTATGTCGACGACCGGGTAGCCGGCGCTGAGACCTCTGTCCAGCTGCGCGCGCACCCCCTTCTCGACACTGGGGATGAACTGGCGTGGCACCGATCCGCCCACCACCTTGTCGATGAACTCGAAACCGCCGCCGGGGCCGGTCGGCTCGACCTCGATGTCGCACACGGCGTACTGGCCGTGCCCCCCGCTCTGCTTGACGTGCCGACCTTTGCCCTTGGCGGGACCGGCGAACGTCTCGCGCAGCGGCACGCGAAGCGGGACCTGGTCGACCTGGACGCCGTACCGGCTCGTCAGTCGGTCGAGGAGTACGTCGGCATGCGCCTCACCCATGCACCACAGGATCAGCTGGAAGGTCTCGGCCTGGTGCTCGATGCGCACGGTCGGGTCCTCGGCCGCGAGGCGCTGCAACGCCTGGCCGAGCTTGTCCTCGTCGGCCTTGGCATGCGCCACCACCGCGATCGGAAGCAGCGGCTCGGGCATCGACCAGGGCTCCATCACCAGCGGCTGGTCCCGGTCGCTCAACGTGTCACCGGTCTCGGCGCGTGACAGCTTGGCTATCGCGCAGATGTCGCCGGCGATGCAGATGTCGACGAGTCGCTGGGTCTTGCCCAGCGGTGAGGAGAGGGCACCGATCCGCTCGTCCTCGTCGTGGTTCTCATGGCCGCGATCGGAGCCGTAGAACTCGCTGAAGTGACCGGACACGTGCACGGTCGCATCGGGACGGACCGTGCCCGAGAACACCCGGGCCAGGCTGATACGGCCGACATAGGGGTCCGACGTCGTCTTGACCACCTCCGCGACGAGCGGTCCGGCCGGGTCGCAGGACAGATGGTCGACGGACTTGCCGGCGGTCGTGTAGACCTCGGGGAACGTGTGCTCCGAGGGCGGCGGGAACGCCTGCGTGATGATCTCGACCAGCTCCTCCAGGCCCAGCCCGCTCACCGCACAGACGGGTATGACGGGAAAGAACGAGCCACGGGCGACCGCGGTCTCGAGATCGTCGACCAGCAGGTCGAAGTCGATCTCCTCGCCACCCATGTAGCGGTCCATGAGGCTCTCGTCCTCGGACTCCTCGATGACACCTTCGATCAGGGTGCCGCGATGCTCCTCGATCAGCAGCTGCTCGTCCTCGCTGGGCTGACGGACGACGCGGCCCTTCGAGCGGAACTCGGAGTAGTCCGACACGGTCTGCGACAGCAGCGCGACCAGGTCGTCGCTCACGCCGTCGGCGTCGGCGTCGTCGGAGTGGTGAACCGGCACGTACAGCGGAACGACCTTGTCTCCGAACGCCTCCTGCGCGGCACGCAGCACGCCGGCGTAGTCGGCGCGTGGATGGTTGAGCTTGCTGATGACGACACAGCGCGGCATACCGACGGACTCGCACTCCTGCCACAGCGCCTTCGTCGAGCCGTCGACGCCTTCACTGGCGGAGACCACGAACAGGGCGCAGTCGGCCGCGCGCAGGCCGGCCCGCATGTCACCGACGAAGTCGGCATAACCGGGGGTGTCGAGGAGGTTGATCTTGATCGCGGTGTCCGGCGGCCCGACCAGCAGCGGGACGAGCGACAGCCCGACCGACCGTTGCTGGCGGATCTCGGCCTCGTCGTAGTCCGAGACCGTCGTGCCGTCCTCGACACGGCCTGTCCGGTTCAGCGCACCGGTGGCGTGGAGGAGGGACTCGACAAGCGTCGTCTTGCCGGAGCCCGCGGGCCCCACCAGGACGACGTTACGAATGGCATCGGGGGTGGTGGGCTGGTGCGCCGCTACCTCGGCTGCACCCGCCCCTGTTGGTTTGCCTGACATGGGGCCGCTCCTGTCGCCGATCTCGACTGTGGTCCCACCCTTCACCCATCGGGGCGAGCGCACAAGAGCCCAACCGACCCCTTCCCGACCGCAGCCCGGAACCATCTGATCCCGGCCCGACCTCACCTGGACAGGGCGGGACCCGGC
>JANLYC010000495.1:0-1682 GCA_031365435.1 Nocardioidaceae bacterium | reverse complement strand
GAGGCCGAGGCCGAGGCCGGCATCGAGCACGAGGTGTCTGACGCCGAGGCCGCTGAGGCGGAGGGCGACCAAGCGGCGTCCGCCGGCGACGGCGACACCTCTGAGGGCGACGCGTCGTCCGACGAGTGACGTGACGCGGAGACGTCGCGACCATGACCGTCCTCCGCGCCCTTGCTCAGCGGTTCTCTCGAAGGCCAGGATCTCCCATGACGTACGACGGTTGGATCGTCGTAGGACTCGGGAATCCTGGCCCTTCGTATGCCGTCACCCGCCACAACGTCGGCTACCACGTCACGGACGAGCTCGCGGAGCGCATGAGCGGGTCGTGGAAGACGCACAAGTCAGGTCGCGTGATGTTCGTCGAGGGTCGACTCGCGGGCATGCCCGGTATTCGGACGGTCCTGGGCCGCGGCCGCTGCTACATGAACGAGTCCGGTGGGCCGGTGTCCGCTCTGCTGGCGTTCTACAAGGCGACACCCGATCGGCTCATCGTCATCCATGATGAGCTCGACCTCCCCTACGGCGATCTGCGCGTCAAGTATGGCGGCGGCGACAACGGGCACAACGGCCTCAAGTCGATCCGTACGTCGCTCGGCACAGGTGACTACTACCGGATCCGTGTCGGCGTCGGCCGCCCGCACGGACGCCAGGCCCCGGCCGACTACGTGCTGAGTCCCTTCTCGTCGACAGAGCGTCGTGAGCTCGACCTGCACGTCAACCGAGCCGCCGACGCCGTCGAGAGCGTGCTGACCGATGGTCTGGACAAGGCGCAGAACCTCTTCAACAGCTGACGGCTCAGGCTAACCGGGACGGCCGTGGGTCGGGAGCGTGCGAGTGAGCGACCGTTGTCCGTAGGCATACGGTTGCTGGCTACCTCGTTCGTGACCGTATGCCACCGGTCGACGGTTGACTGCAGTCGTCAGCCGGCAGTTGACGGTTCGCGACGTCACCGGGTCGGTGGGGGCCCTGGGTCTGCACGACATCCACAGCCAGCTGGGCCGCGGGATCCGTCCACAGTTGGCGGCAGTCGCAACACGATCTCGGCGGCAACCGGTTCCATGCGGTGATGCACGGAAGTCACAGAACTGGCGTGGAGGCCGCAATGACCACACCCGATACCGATCAACAGCGACTTGACGATTTCGCTCGGTCGTTAGTACGCATCGCGAGCGAAGTGACCTGGATCGGCAGCCGTGTCGACACGATGGTCGATCTGGACAGCCTGGAGGGCCGCGTCCTGACGCTGCTGGCGACCCGGCGGTTGTGGGTGATGTCCGTGCTGCGCGAGGTCGTGGGCATCGACCGAACGGTCATGTCCAAGGTCACCAGCCGGCTCGAGTCGCGCGGCTGGCTCGTCAAGGACGGGCCGGCCGATGATCGGCGTCACCTCGTGATACGGGCGACGGACGACGGGCGAACGAGCTGGATGCGGGCGGAATCACAACGGGTCGCGCTGCTGGCCGAGCTCTGCTATCGCGCCACCGAGGACGAGCGAAAGGCGATCGAGCTGCTGCAGCGGCGCCTGGAAGATGTGATGCGGCGTTATCGTTTGTGGGGCTGGGGGAACCCGGCGTTCTATCGCCGCGCCCGGCAGCGGCGCGCGGGTTTCCAACACCCCGCGCTGCCGGATCCCGACCGGAGCTGACGTCAGCTGCCGGATCGCTTCGCGGTCTGGAACCGCA
>JANLYC010000050.1:0-4446 GCA_031365435.1 Nocardioidaceae bacterium | reverse complement strand
ATGAACCCGGCGCAGGCCGGCACGAAGCGTTGCGTGCCGACAAACCGGTGTAGGTCGGCTGTATCCACGTGTCGCCGCCGTTCAGCGAGAATTGAACTCCGGACACGCCCACGCCCGGTGTGAACGGGCAGGTCTTCGGGTCGCCTGCGTTGCACTGCTCAATGTCCACCTCGTCGTCCGCCCCAGCAGCGAGAATTTGCGTGTGGACCGGGTTGACGGCCAACCCAGGTGGGACAAGGCCGTCGACGCCACGCGGTTGCGGTCAGCCCTCGACCACGCCGCCCTCCCATCGGACCGCGCAGCAGGACGCTGCTCCCGGCTCCAGCCGTATGAATCACCGATTAGCCTTCGGCTTCATGCGGCTAGATGTCGTCGGTTGCGAGACGCCGTCGCGGCGGCTGCGCCCAGTGTTGCGGCGGCACGGGTGAGCAACGAGCCCGTGACATCGGTGGCTCTTCCGGCGCCTGCGGACGGTGTCGCCTTCCTGTTCACTGATATCGAAGGGTCCACGACCCTGCTGCATGAGCTGGGAGACAGCTACTCGACGCTGCTCAGTTCGCACCGCGAGATCGTGCGGGCGGCGGTAAACGCGCACGAAGGGGTCGAGCTCGGGACGCAAGGCGATTCCTTCGTCGTGGCGTTCGCCGACCCTGCGAGTGCCATCAACGCCGCGCTTGCCGCCCTCGCCGGACTTGCCCGGTGCACCGATGACTTTGGCCGTCCCGTGAAGGTGCGGATGGGAGTGCATGCCGGCAGGGATCTCATAGTGGTCGGCTCCGACTACGTCGGAATGACCATTCACCTGGCCGCCCGAATCGGTAGCGCCGCCAACGGCGGCCAGCTGGTCGTGAGCCGGGTTGCCTGGGAGGGAGCGCGCTACCGCCTCGACGGCAGCTGTCAAGCAGTGGACCTCGGGCTGCACCGCCTGAAGGACATCCCCGAGATGGTGCAGCTCTTCCGGCTGACCCGTCCGGACATCGAAACCGATGACCGTCCGGTGCGAACAGTCCCGATGAACCGCAGCAACGTCGAACCCGCCGGACCGCCCCTCATGGGCAGGGACGACGTTCTGGAGGAGGTCGAAACGGCGCTCCGCCAGGGCACCGTCGTCACACTGACCGGGCCCGGCGGCGTCGGCAAGTCGAGCGTCGCACGCAAATCCGCCATCGGGGAGCTCGAAGGGCGCCAGCGCGACGTCTGGTGGGTTGCCCTCGGCTCGGCGCGCGACGGCGATGGCATCCTGGCCGCGCTGACAGAAGTGCTCGACCTTCCGCCGTCCACCGACCCCTCGGCGCTCGTGCGCGAGCGACTCGCCGCCGGCCGGGCTTTGCTGGTCCTCGACGGCTGCGAGCACCTGACCGGCTATCTGCGACCGCTCCTCGGCCTGCTCGACCCTTCGGTCAGCGTGCTTGCGACCAGCCGGGAGCCGCTCGGGGTGTCAGGCGAGCGGGTGTTACGTCTTGCCGGCCTCGGAGTCGACGACGCCGCCCGCCTGCTCTGGGAGCGGTCGTCGCAGGGAGCAGCCGGGCGCGAGCCCGACGCCTCCGAGGACAAGGATTGCCGAGAGATCGCAGAGCGGCTGGACGGAATCCCGCTCGCGTTGGAGCTCGCGGCCGCCCGTACGTGGCTCCTCGCACTGCCTGATCTGCTCGCCAGGCTCGACGACTCACTGGGGGTACTCCGCCGCCGTGGCGGCGGCGTACAGGACACGCTGCGGGGAACCATCGCATGGAGCTTTGAGCTGCTGGACGCCGCCGAGCGGCGCGTGATGAGTGAGCTCTCCGTCTTCGCCGGCTCGTTCGAAGCCCTCGCTGCGGAGAGCGTGTGCTCAGTGTCAGGCGAGGAACTGCTCGACCTTCTCGAGGCTCTAGTGGCGAAGTCGTTGATCGTCGCCGCTCCCGCTGCGACCGGTCCCCGGCTACGCCTGCTCGACCCCGTACGGCAGTTTGCCGCTGAGCGGCTCAACGACGACCCCGACGCACGTGGCTCCGCGGTGTCTTCACTGATCGAGTGGGCGGAGGAATTCAGCGCACACGCGGAGAGCGGACTCGAGGGCGCCGACACACTCGCATGGCTGCAGCGGACCCGTACTGAGCTGCCCAACGTCGTGGCGGCAGCGGCGGCCGCGCTCGCCTCGACCGCTTCCGCGCCGGAAGCCGCGCTGCGGATCGCGACTCGGCTCCGGAAGTTCTGGCTGGTCAGCGGGTTGCGCTCGGAGGGTTACCGGCTGCTGACGTCTTCGCTCGCCGCGATGGAGGCGCAGGCGGCACCGCCCGAACGGCTGCTGGTAAGCCTGCTGGCCGCGAGCGAGATCGCCTTCGAGCTCGGCGACGCCGCTGCGGCCATCGGGCATGCCGAGCGGGCGCTGCAGCTTGCGGGGCAGGTCGGCGATCGCGACGCCGAACTTCGCGCGGTCGGCGAACTGGGCTATCACTACCTCGCCCAGGACGACTTGGTGGCGGCTCAACGTTGCCTGCAGCGCCTGAAGGCTGCGCAGCACGACGGACGGAACCCCAGACCCCTACCGGCCGGGCTGCTATCCGCGTTCGGCGAGACCGCCGCTGCCCGGCGCGTCGATGAGGAGGCTCTCTCCCTGAGCCGCAGAGGGCAGGACGCGCACGGTGGCGCGGTCGCGTTGAACTTCCTCGCGAGCCTGGACGTCGTCGAAGGGGACCTGACCCGCGCCCGCGAGCGCTTCCTGGAGGCGCTGGTGATCGTCCGCGGCCTCGGTGACGAGTCCTGCACGGCCGTCGCGCTCCACGGCCTAGCCTCCGTGAACTCTGTTGAAGGCGACCTGAGCGCGGCCATCTCGCTTCAGCAGGAGGCCCTGATGCTCCGACTGGGCCTCGGCGAGGTTACGAGCATTGTGCTCTCCGCCGAAGGTTTGGCAGACATTCTGTTCAAGCTGGGCGAGGACGAGCTCGCCACGCGGATTGCCACCCTCGGCTCGGCTCTGGCCGACGGACACGGAGGTCGGGCGTACTGGCCCCACACGCGGGCGGAGCGCGACCGGGTCCGGGAGCTCGCGCTAAAACACGGCCCGTTCACGCATTCGGATGTGGCGGATCCGCTTCACGAGCTGCGCAAACTGGCGCAGTCCTTGGGTGTCGCCATGCCGGGTGGCTGAGTCGCCACTGCCGCGGACGGCTCCGTCGTGCTTTGGCGCGCGCAAGCTGGACTCGAGATCGCCCCACTGATCAACACTCCCCGATCACCGTCGGGCATAGTGTCAGGACCCGCCGATCTACGAAGGGCTCGATCCCGTAACGGGTCGCGAACAGCGACGCTGGCATCCCGCCGGCACGTGCGAGATCAACGCTCGCGACCTGGCCGCTGAGCTCGCGGCAGCGCGCTCGTCCGAGTTTGACCTCATGGCAGTGGCAGCCGACGCGGCATTCCATGCCGCTGACTTCCAGGAGAACACCGCGTGCGGGTGTGCGGACGTGTCCATGCCGTGCCCACGCTGGCAGGCCGTCCACGAGCGCTCAGAGCCGGGACGGCTTGCGTGCACGGATCCACGATTCCAGCACCAGCGTCACCGCAGCTACGAGACGGCGGGAGGCTCCAACGTGCACGTTCTGAGTGTCTGAGTGCCGACTCGTCCCGGTAACGCACGTCCCAACGAGCACCACCGACGCTCACCCGCTTCTGGATGTCAGCCATCAGGCGCCCTCCACGACCGGGCCGCGCGACGCTTGCGTGCTCATGACTTCGTTGGCCGACACCGTGCTTCCCCTTGCTCGGACTCGGGCGGATCTGAGCCGGTGGGCCGCGGCGAACGAGCACGGTCGCCAGATGCACGAGGCGATCGATGTGCTCGACGCTTCGCGCCCGACGGCGAACCCGCCTGAGGTGTACGCGGTGGTGCAGGCCCGAGCGTGAAGGCGAGCCCGACTTTGAACCTGGAGTTGAAATCGATCTCTGACATGACTGACCTCCGGTGACACCGCACCAGTCGGTACGGCCCAACGTCTACTCCCACTTCTGGAGCCGTTCAACAAAACGCGCACCGTGCAACGGCCAGCGTGGCTAGCGTCGACACATGGCCATCACCCCGCTTGCGTATGCTCACGTCCGACTCACCGTGACCGACATCGACCGGTCACGCGCCTTCTACGACCAGGTTTTCGGACTACCCGTGGCGTACGAGGTACCGCCCGACGCCGACGAAGCAACCCGGCAACAGCTCGGATTCCTCTATGGCGGTGTGATCTACCAGTTGGGTGACGCACTGCTCGGGCTGCGCCCCGTGGGTACGGACGCGTTTCACGAGGACCGTGTCGGACTCGACCACGTCAGCTTCACCGTCGGGTCCCTCGCCGACCTCGAAGCAGCAGCAGCCTTCCTCGACAATCAAGGAATCAGCCACGGCGGCGTGAAGAACATCGGCCCCGCAAGCATTCTCGAGTTCCGCGACCCGGACAACATCGCGCTCGAACTCCTCGC
>JANLYC010000049.1:0-2320 GCA_031365435.1 Nocardioidaceae bacterium | reverse complement strand
CTCCCGCGTATGGGGGAGATCATCCGGGTGCGTGACGTGCGCGTCACCTACGGAACCGTCAAGGCCGTCGACGGCGTCACCTTCGAGGTCCTGGCCGGCGAGTTCTTCGGCATCCTCGGACCCAACGGCGCCGGCAAGACGACCACGCTCGAGATCATCGAGGGACTGCGGAAGGCCGACTCCGGCGAGGTGAGCCTGCTCGACCAGTCCCCCTGGCCACGCAACGCGGCGCTGCTGTCGCGGATGGGCGTTCAGCTGCAGGCCTCGGCGTTCTTCGACCGGTTGACGGCGCGCGAGCAGATTCACACGTTCGGATCGCTGTACGGCGTCAAGCCGGCTGTGGCGGACACGTGGCTCGAGCGGGTCGGCCTCACCGACAAGGCCGATGCCCGCACCGAGAAGCTGTCCGGCGGCCAGCTGCAGCGGCTGTCCATCGCCTGTGCGCTCGTGCACGAGCCCGAGGTGGTTTTCCTCGACGAGCCGACTGCAGCTCTCGACCCCCAGGCCCGGCGCAACCTGTGGGACCTGCTCGGGTCGCTCAACGACGACGGACGCACCGTTGTCCTCACGACCCACTACATGGACGAGGCCGAGACCCTGTGCGACCGGGTGGCCATCATGGACCACGGCCACGTTCTCGAGCTCGACACCCCGGCTGCGCTGGTGCGGGGGCTCGATGCGTCCATCCGGATCAGTGTGGACGTCCAGGCCATCACGAAGGCTGACGCCGAAGCGATCCCGCAGGTCGAGACGGTCTCGGTCGAGCCGGGGGTCGTGGTGATGTCCACCCGAGCGCCGGCCGACGTGCTGTTCGCGCTCGGGCAACGACAGGCGTTGAGCGGGCTGCAGGTGAAGGGCGCCAACCTCGAGGACGTCTTCTTGGCCCTGACCGGGCGGGAGTACCGCGCATGAGCGCCTTCCGGAGCTTGTCACTGGCGATGTTGAAGGGCTACCTGCGGGATCGCCAGGCGGTGTTCTTCTCGGTCTTCTTCCCGCTGATGTTCCTGGTCTTGTTCGGCGGCGTCTTCGCCAACCAGGGCCAGAGCAAGCTCTCGCTCGTCGAGGTCGGCCCGGTGCCCCTCATCGATGGTCTCCCCGCCGGCGCCAAAGCGGCGTTCACCGACTCCTTCGACGTCGCGAAGTCCACCGACCTCGGCTCGGCCCTCACCTCGGTGCGCGACGGTGACACGGTCATTGCCGTCGAGCAGCGCGGAGACCAGCTCATCGCGCACTACAGCGACGCCGACCAGGTGCAGTCCGCGGTCGCGCGCGGGATCCTGGAGTCCTTCGTCCAGACAGCCAACATCGCCGCATCGGGGCAGCCGCCGACTTACTCACTCGATGCTCAGCGCGTGGAGGACAAGTCGCTGAAGACCATCCAGTTCGTGACTCCCGGGCTCCTCGGGTGGGCGATCGCGACCAGCGCAACCTTCGGCGCTGCAGCAACGTTGGTCGGGTGGCGTAGCACGAAGCTTCTGCGGCGGATCCGGCTGGCCCCGGTGACGACAGCGTCGGTGGTCGCCGCGCGGATCGGCGTGACCATGATGATCGCCTTCGCTCAGATGGCCATCTTCATCGGGCTGGGCGTGGCCGCGTTCGGCCTCAGGCTCGATGGTTCGTGGTACATGGGTGTCCCGCTGCTCATCTGCGGCACGTTGTCGTTCATGTCGCTGGGACTGCTGGCCGGATCGATTTCGAAGACAGTCGAGGGTGCCACGTCACTGGCCAACATCTTCGTGCTGCCGATGGCGTTCCTGTCGGGGTCGTTCTTCCCGCTCGACGGCGCACCGCGCTGGCTGGACGTCGTCTCGCACCTGCTGCCGCTGCGGTACCTCAACGAAGGCATGCTCGACGTGCTGGTCCGCGGCCGGGGACCGGCCTCAGCCGTCGTACCCATGGTGATCCTGCTCGGTTTCGCGGCCGCGGTCGTGGCGACGGCCAGCCGGTTCTTCAGCTGGGAGTCCGATTGACCCCGTGGGTGTGCCGCTGACCTGGCCCGAGACGTGCGCGTGTCAAGCCGCCCTGCGGGGGTACTTCGGGCGTATGACCGAGAGACCGCAGGACGTGGATCCGACGCTGGACCAGCAGGACGCGGAGCGCTCAGAACAACTTGAGCGGGCTGACGTCGATCCCGAACAGGAGCCGAACGCCCCGAACCGAGAGGTCCGCACCGAGCGGGTGGGTCCGCACCCCGACCCCGTGGACGCGCCCGGCCCACTCGATCCGGGGCAGACCGAGCCAGACCTCCCATCAGGTGTCGAGTCCTTCGAGCGTCCCGGCCGGGACGGGAACTGGGACGACTCCGGCACCGAGGACGGTC
>JANLYC010000460.1:0-6227 GCA_031365435.1 Nocardioidaceae bacterium | reverse complement strand
CCCCCCGGTGCACGTCGGAGATGAAGGCATCGACGTCGAGGCCGGGTCGACCGTCACGGAGGGTACGCCGAAGCCGGCCCTCCAGATCGTCGGGCTGACGGGGATCGTGCGGGGTGGTCATCGTGCCTCCTTCCGTGCCGTCATACGTCCTGCGGAACGAGCCGCCGGAGCTTGTCGAGTGCCTTGGAGGCCTGGCTCTTGACCGTGCCGACCGAGCACCCCAGCGTGCGGGCGATCTCGGCCTCGGACATGTCGTCGTAGTAGCGCAACGCGATCACGGCGCGCTGCCTGGCCGGTAGCTGCTGGATGGCGTGCCACAGGTCGCTGTCGAAGTGCCGGTCCTCGGCGCCGCGCTCGCTGATGACGTCCGTAGGCCGCTCGCGGCCGAACTTGCGCCAGATGCTGATGTTGCGGTTGACCATGATGCGTCGGACGTAGCCCTCGGGCTCGTGCCGGGACTCCAGGCGTGACCAGGCCAACAAGGTCCGTTCGAGGGCATCCTGGACCAGGTCGGCGGCTGCTTCGGGCGATCCGGTCAGGGCGCGGCCGAAGCGGAGGAGCTCGGGCAGGCGAGCGCGGACGAAGGCGTCGAAGGCCGCGCGCTCGTCCTCTCGCACCTGACCCGCCCCCGATCGCTGCCCGTCGAGCTGCACCGCCGGCACAGGCCAGGTCTCGGCGAGCGGTGGGGCCTCGGCCGGTCCGAGCGTCAGGGTCGTGATCGTGGTCATCGTGACCCGAGGACGCATTGCGGTGCTTCGTGGTTGCCCCGACCGATGGACTTTCCGGCTACGGCGTCTGGCACATGATGCGGATGGACCCAGACTGCAACGTGCCGACCGCAAGGTCCGGGGCGGTGCATCGCTCATCCTGCCACCTGGGCCGCGGCAGTCAGGAACCCACGCCGCAGTGGTGTTGGGAACCGTCGGAGGAGGGGCCTAGGCTCGGGACTCGTGACCACCGATCCGCCCGAACCGACCGGTCAGCCAACCGCTGCTGAACCCGCCGACCGTCCGGCTACCGCGATGATCGTGGCGCGCGGTCTGCGCAAGTCCTACGGCTCCTTCGAGGCCGTCAAGGGGATCGACGTCGAGGTCCATCAGGGTGAGGCGTTCGGCTTCCTCGGGCCCAACGGTGCCGGCAAGTCCTCCACGATGCGGATGATCGCAGCCGTCTCGCCGGTGACCCAGGGCTCGTTGGAGATCCTGGGCATGGACCCGGCCACCGACGGATCGGCCATCCGGGCCAGGCTGGGCGTGTGCCCACAGGAGAACACGCTCGACAACGAGCTGACGGTGTTCGACAACCTCGTGGTGTACGGCCGTTACTTCGGTCTCAGCCGCGCTGAGGCGTCCCGGCGCACCGAGGAGCTGCTCGACTTCGTGCAGCTCACCGACAAGGGCAAGGCCAAGGTCGACGACCTGTCCGGGGGGATGAAGCGGCGGCTCACGATCGCGCGGTCGCTGGTCAACAATCCCGACCTGCTGCTGCTCGACGAGCCCACCACCGGCCTCGACCCGCAGGCCCGCCACCAGCTCTGGGACCGCCTGTTCCGGCTCAAGCAGCAGGGCGTGACGCTGGTTCTGACAACGCACTACATGGACGAGGCCGAGCAGCTCTGTGACCGCCTCGTCGTCATGGACAAGGGCCTCATCGTGGCCGCGGGATCACCGCTCCAGCTCATCCGCGAGCACTCGACGCGGGAGGTGCTCGAGCTGCGTTTCGGCGTGGGTGACAACGAGTCGATGGCGGCCAAGGTCCTGGACCTGGCTGACCGGGTCGAGGTGCTGCCCGACCGGCTGCTGCTCTACACCGACGACGGCGAGGCCGGGCTGGTGGCGGTTCACGACCGCGGGCTCCGTCCGCTGTCCTCCCTGGTGCGGCGAGCGACCCTGGAGGACGTGTTCCTCCGCCTCACGGGCCGCACGCTGGTCGACTGATGGAGGCGCTGCAGTGAACCAGGACGCGGCGGTCGACGGGGTGGCTGCACCCGCCCGGTCGACGGACCGCAGGCGGCTCAGGTGGGACGAGTTCGTCCCCCGGCTCGTACCCCGCCTGACCGACTACTGGGTCACGGTCTACAAGCGCACCTGGCGTGGGTCGGTGATCACGAGCTTCCTCATGCCGTTCCTCTACCTCACCGCCATGGGCGTCGGGCTGGGGAGCTTCGTCGACAAGAACTCGGCTTCGAACGCGCTGGGGGAGGTGAGCTACCTGGCCTTCATCGCCCCTGGGCTGCTGGCCACCACGGCCATGCAGGCAGCGGTCGGCGAGTCGACCTATCCGGTGATGGCCGGGTTCAAGTGGCAACGCTTCTTCTACTCGATGGCGGCCACCCCGTTGCGCGTCGCCGACGTCGCCGCCGGGCAGCTGGCTTTCGTCGCCTTCCGTATCACCTTGACGTGCGCGGTCTTTCTCGGCGTGCTGGCGGCGTACGGTGCGCTCGCCGGCGTGCTCGGTGGGCTCGCGGCGCTCGCCGTCTCCGTGCTCCTCGGGTTGGCCTACGCGACACCCATGATGGGACTGTCCGCACGGCTGAAGAACGACAGCGGCTTCTCGTTGGTGTTCCGGCTCGGCCTGATGCCGATGTTCCTGTTCAGCGGTGCGTTCTTCCCGATCTCGCAGCTGCCTGAGGCGATCGTCTGGATCGCCTATCTCACGCCGATCTGGCACGGGGTCGAGCTGTCTCGCAGCCTGACCCTCGGGACGGCGTCGTGGTTGCCGGCCCTGGGCCACCTTGCCTATCTGCTCGCCTGGTTCCTGGTCGGTTGGTACTACTGCGTCACCGGCTTCGCGAAGAAGCTGTCGTCATGACCGCCTCGACCGGCCGGCTGCCGGATCTCGAACGTCAGAGTCTCGGTCCGCGCCTCAGTCTGCCGTTGCTCGGTGGTCGCCCGTGGCGCATCGTAGAGCGCAACTACCTGGTGTACAAGCGCGGCTGGTTCGTGTTCGTGAGCGGCATGCTCGAGCCGATCCTCTACCTGCTGTCGATCGGCATCGGTGTCGGCGGTCTGGTCGGCGACTTCACGCTGGCTGACGGCAGCACGGTCGGCTATGTCGCCTTCGTGGCACCGGCGATGCTGGCCGCATCGGCGATGAACGGTGCGTTGTTCGACTCGACGTACAACATCTTCTTCCGGATGAAGTACGCCAAGCTCTACGACGCGATGCTGGCCACCCCCATCCGGCCGACGGACGTGGCCCGCGGCGAGATCACCTGGGCACTGTTGCGTGGAGCGATCTACTCGGCGGTCTTCATCGTGGTCATGCTCGCCCTCGGTCTGGTCTCGTCGTGGTGGATGCTGCTGGCCCTGCCGGCGACGATGCTGATCGGCTTCGCCTTCGCGGGGGCCGGCATGGCGCTGACCACGTGGATGCGCACCTGGCAGGACTTCGAGTACATCCAGCTGTCGATCACGCCGATGTTCCTGTTCTCGGCGACATTCTTCCCGCTGTCGACCTACCCGGACGCGGTCGAGACAGTGGTGCGGTGGACGCCGCTCTACCAGGGAGTCGTGCTGTGCCGTGAGATGGCGCTCGGGACGATGAGCTGGGACGCGCTGATCGCGGTCGTCTACCTGGCCGCCATGGGTCTGGCCGGGCTCTACGTCGCCGGCCGCCGCATCGGCACCCTCCTCCTCACCTAGCTCTCTATCTTCATCTTCCTGGCCGCCGCGTTTGCCTTGTTCACAAGCCAGCTGGCTTGTGAACAAGGCAAACACGGCTTGCGCACTCGGGGTTTGCCTCGGTGCCTTCGGTGCCGATCTTGAGAACTCGCCGGCCGTATGCCGAGTCGCCCCGCCGACGCGGACTCAGGAGGGCTCGACGACCGCCCGGCCCACCTCCGTCAGAAGCTCGCGCAGCCGCGGCCAGTCGTCGCCGAAGTTCAGGTCCCGGCCGTTGTCCTCGAGCATCGCCCGGAAGAGGGCACCTGACGCGATCACGCCGGAGTCCACATGCTTGAACACCTCGAGGGTGACGGTTCCGTACAGCCTCGTCCAGGCCCGGATGAACACCCAGCTGAGCCCGATCGGCATCCCGGGGAAGTCGCAGGGCAGCACACCTGCCGAACGCTGCGCGGTCAGCGAGCTCAGCGCGTCAGCGTCCAGCTCATCGTCCGCGGGAATGTGGAACGCGTACCGGTCCCACAGCCGTTGGTAGATCTCGCCGTAGAAGTGCGCGAACGCACGGACGCCCTCGTCAGGCTCGGTCCCGTCCTCCTTCGACACGGCCGGGTTGGCGAACAGCAAGGCGAACTCCGCGCGATGCGTCAGGGCCCACTGCCGGAAGCCGTACGCCGCGGCGATGATCTGGGCGCCCGGATCGTCGTCGGGATAGCGGTCCCGCCATTGGATCATCGAGGTGAGCACATCGGCATAGATCGACCGCCCGATCAGCAGCACGAGCTCTTGATAGCTGTCCACGTACCGATACAGCGCCGGGGCCGTCATCCCCATCTCGGCCGCCACGGCACGCAGCGAAAGTCCGCCGTGCTCGTTCCCCATCAACCGGCGTGACACCTCGACGATCTCGTCGTACGTCGCCTGCCGCTGACGTTGACGCCGGGTCAGTGGTACCTCGACGGCCTCTGCAACCGGGACTGCTTCGGTCATCGGGACTCCTCTCGAACTCGTCCATCATCAACGCTTGACAATCTAGTGAACATCGTTAACAGTTATTCCCGTTAACAACGGTGACATGATATCGCAAAGGGCAGAGCATGATTCAGCGATGGGGCGCCTTCGTGGCGAGGCGGGCAACGACAGTCCTGGCGGTCGGCGTGGCGGCGCTGGTCTTGAGCATCGGGTATGGCATCGGCGTATTCGGCGCGCTCAGCGACGGCGGCTTCGACGACCCCGCCAGTGAGTCGGCCAAGGAGCTGGTCGCGGAACAGGCAGCGTTCCCGGGCCACGGAGCCGACGTGGTGGCCATCTACTCCAGCCCGGAGCAGAAGGCGACCGAACCGGCGTTCGAGGCAGCTGTGAGGACCGTCATCGATCGACTGCCCTCCGACGTGGTGACCGGTGTCGAGCCCTACTACGACACCCGCGGTCCGGGCCTCGTGAGCCAGGACGGCCACGCGGGGATGGTCGTGCTGAGCCTGGCCGGAACGACGCAGGAGGCCAGATCGGCGAGCTATGACGCGATCAAGGACAGCCTGGACGCCGACGGCCTCACGACCCAGGTCGGAGGTCCCTCCGCCGTGTTCGCCGATGTGAACCAAACCGTCAGCGCCGACATCGCCCGGGCGGAGTCGCTGACCATGCCCCTCGTGTTTGTGCTGTGCCTGGTCATCTTCGGCAGCGCGGTCGCTGCCCTGATGCCGACGGTCGTGGGGGCGGTGGCCGTGTTCGGTGCCTTCGCGGCGCTGCGCCTGCTCACCACGGTCACCGACGTGTCGATCTTCGCGATCAACATCATCACGCTCATCGGCATGGGGCTGGCCATCGACTACGCGCTGTTCATGACCAGCCGCTTCCGCGAGGAGCTCGCGGCGCAGCCAGGAAATGAGCGTCAGCACGTCCGTGCCGCCGTGATGCGCACGATGTCGACGGCCGGCCGCACCGTGTTGTTCTCCGGCCTGACCGTGGCGGCGTCGCTCGCCTCGCTGCTCATCTTTCCGCAGAACTTCCTGCGGTCCATGGGCTACGGCGGTGTCGCCGCCGTCCTTGTCGCCATGACCGCTGCGCTGACAGTTCTCCCGGCTGTGCTGGCGGTCCTCGGTCCGCGCGTCGAAGCCGGTCGGATGCCTTGGCGCCGAGGCAGTCGAGCCACGTTGATGACCGGCTCGCTCGCGGCGTCCCGGTGGGCAGCCGTGGCTCACAGCGTCATGCGCAGGCCGGTCACGTATCTCGTCGTCATCGTCGTCGCCCTGGTGACTTTGTCGACGCCGTTCTTCTCTGCGGCGTGGGGCAGCGTGGACTACCGCGTTCTTCCGTCGTCGGCTCCGAGCCACCAGGCTGCGCTGGCTCAGGCCGAGCGCTTCGGTGGCGAGACCTCGACCGCGCACATCGTGGTGAACGGACTTCAGGGCGGCCGACTGGCCGAGTACGTCGGCGATCTGGCGCAGGTGGCGGGGGTCAGCTCCGTCCAGGTCGTGGACCGGACCGCCTCCGCGTCAGCGGGTGGCCCCGGGAAGGCGCTCGTCGAGGTCCGCTGGCCGGGCAACGAACAGGCCGAGCGGTCTCAGCAGATCGTCGGCGAGCTGCGTGCGATCAACCCGGGCGCAG
>JANLYC010000433.1:0-1867 GCA_031365435.1 Nocardioidaceae bacterium | reverse complement strand
CCGCGCAAGAGATCTTCTGCGAGCTGCGTTCCCGGGCCGCGCAGCCGGTGGTCGGTCAGTCGGCGATGACGCGGGCGAGCAGGTGGCGCAGCTCGGCGTCGGGTCCTGCTCCGAGGCGATCGGTGACACGCGCCTGCACCTCGCCGGCGGCCGTCCTGGCCAGGCCGAGCCGCTCGAGTCCCGCTGGTGTCAGCGTCAGGTCGTAACAGCGTCGGTCATCCGGGTTGCGCTCACGCCGGACGAGACCGCCGGCCTCGAGGTCCCCGACAAAGGACAGCGCGGCCGGGGGGCTCACGCCGAGCGCCTGGGCAAGGTGGTTCTGCGAGCACGGCTGGTCAGTGGCGATGGCGGACAGGACCCCGAAGTCCCGCGGGTCCAGGTCCAGCGGCGCCAGGGCGTCTTTGGCCCAGCCGCGCAGCAGGTGGTGCGCCTGGGCGATGAGAAAACCGGCATAGCGCGAGAGCGACTCGATCGACAGCCACGTCTCACCTTCGAGCAGCGCTGACAACGCGGACCGGAGCCGAGCCCGCTCGGCCGTCGTCAGCGACTCCGTCAGGAGCAGCTCGCCCCGGTCGAGGTCCGCCAGCAGCCCGTCCAGCGCCGCCGAGCCCGCTTCGGTGAGCCGCAAGGCGTAGGACCTGCGGTCCTGAGGATTACGCTCGCGCACCACCCAGCCGCGGGTCTCGAGATCGTCGACCACCTTGACCATGATCGTCCGGTTGACACCGGTCAGGTCGGACAGCGCCCGTTGCGACAAGGCGCCCCGCTCCGCCAGGGTGGCGAGCATCGCCACCTCGCGCACGGGGATCTCGAGGTCGATGCACGCCCGGACGCTGACGGTCGCCTTTGCGTAGGCGCGCCGCATCAAGTAGCCCGTGAAGCGGGGCAGCTCAGCCGAGGTCGAGACCACCACCCGCCGACCTCCTCGTCCGAGTTTCGGCCCTTGCACACCCACCGACTCGTTGATCATCAACCCACGTGATCATCTCCGCCAGCGCTGCTCGTCGTCTCCGCGCCGACAACCGTCCGAACCGGCAGGTTCCTCAGGGTTCACCCTGAGTTCCGCCATGATTTCACGAGATTGATCATTAAGTATATTGACGGTTTCCCCCGTCGTCAGTACCTTCGTCAAAGACGTGGGGACGGCTGCCCGGTAGCTTGCGATGAGTTCGGCCGGCGAGATGGGTCCAACGTCGTGACAGACCAGGCGGCGCGTGTGCGTCGCACGAGGACCGGGAGTGATCGTGGAACGTTGGGCTCGACTCGTCATGCACCACCGCAGGATCGTCAGCGCGATCTGGGTGGTGCTCTTCCTGGCGGGCGGTTATGCGTCCAGCCAGCTGTCCGACCGGCTCTCGCTCGACTTCTCGTTGCCCGGACAGCCAGGCGACACCGCTGAGCAGGAGCTGATCAAGACGTTCGGGGCCAGCTCCGCCGACACCTTCGTGGCCACCGTGACCGTTCCCGAGGGCCAGACGGTCAAGGGCGATGCGGCCGCGATCGCGGGGGTCTTCAAGGCCGCCGCAGGGGCCGTGCCCGAGAGCACGCGGCTGGTCGACTACGCCAGTACACAAGACCCTGTCTTCATCTCCGACGACGGCAGGACGACCTACGCCTTGGTCCAGGGCCCGCTGCCGCAGTCCTTCGCTGGAGGGATCGAAAAACAGCTCGAGCCGGCCTTGAAGAAGGCCGCGTCATCCGCAGGCTTCGAGTCGGGCCTCACGTCGTACGGACTGCTGTCCGCCGGGGGTGACAGCTCCGGCCCCAGCGTGCTCGCCGAGACGCTCTTCGGGGCGGCGGGTGCCCTGCTGGTGCTGTTGTTCGTGTTCGCGTCCTTCCTCGCCTTCCTCCCGATGTTGATCGCGGC
>JANLYC010000429.1:0-2781 GCA_031365435.1 Nocardioidaceae bacterium | reverse complement strand
CCTCGGCCATCGCGAGGACGTGCGTACGGCGCGTGAGGTCACGGCGCTGGAGACGAGAGCCCACCAGGTGCTCGACGCAGCGTGGGCGTCCGGGCTGCGACATTTCGACGCGGCGCGCGCGTACGGGCTCGCCGAGCGCTTCCTCGGTTCGTGGCTGGCGGCGCACCCGGGTCGCCGGGCCGAGGCGACGGTCGGCTCCAAGTGGGGTTACACCTACGTCGCAGATTGGCGGATCGACGTCGAGACGCACGAGGTGAAGGACCATTCGACCCAGACGTTCGACCGTCAATGGCCCGAGACGCTGGAAGAGCTCGGCTCGAAGCCCGACCTCTACCTGATCCACAGCGTGACGCCCGACAGTCCTGCGCTTGGCGACACGGCATTGCTCGAACGGCTTGCTGCGTTGGTCTCGGCGGGCATCCGTGTCGGGCTCTCGACGAGTGGACCCGAGCAGGCCGCCGTCATCACCCGCGCGTTGGAGCTGGACCGTGCGCCGTTCTCGGCCGTGCAATCGACGTGGAACCTCCTCGAGCCGTCGGCCGGGGAGGCGCTCGCGGCCGCGGCCGCCCTGGGATGGCACGTCGCGCTCAAGGAGACCGTGGCCAACGGGCGGCTCACGCCACGTGGCGAGGTCCCGGACGCCGTGGCAGCGGTGGCAGCCCGGCACGAAACCACCGTTGACGCCGTGGCACTCGCGGCGGCGCGGGCGATGCCCGTCTCGGTAGTGCTGCTCGGACCCTCCACCGTCGACCAGCTGAGAGCGAACCTCGCGGCTACCCGCGTCGAGCTGTCACCTGACGATGTCGCAGCACTGGCCGACGTGGCCGAGAGCCCGGCGTCGTACTGGGAGCATCGCAGCCACCTTCCCTGGACCTGACCGGGCCATCCCTGATCGAACCCGTTGCGTCCTGGTCGTGCCGGGCGTTGTGCGAAGGTGGCTCAGTCGTCGTCGCCCCATCCGAGCGGCAGCACCTCGAACACGCTCGCCCTGGCGACTCCGAGCCGCTGCCCGGCCCCCCTGGCCATGCCCTCCAGGAACTCCGCGGCATCGAAGTTCTCCCAGCCGAGGCCATCGATGTAGGCCCGATGGGCTGCCAGCGACGCCACCCCACGGTCGAACGAATCGGTCGTGTCCACCGCGTGCCGGCTCAGCGGTGACCCAGCGGCCCACACGTGCGTGACTCCCGGCCACGGTTCCACACCGTCGGCGAGCTGCTCGGGGAACACCCACCTGTTGCCGGCGTCACGGACGGCGTCGAGGGTCGCACGACCGGTCGCGATGTGGTCAGCCTGGTTGAGGGCTCGCCCTCCCCAGCTGTCTCGGAAGTTGTTGGTGATCACGATCTCCGGCCGGTGGCGGCGTACTGATGCAGCAATCACCCGGCGCAGCGGTATGCCGTACTCGAGGATGCCGTCCGGCATACCGAGGAACTCCACGTCATCGACACCGACCAGCCGACACGACTCGCGTTGCTCTGCCTCTCGTACGACTCTGCACTGTTCGGGGTCCATCCCGTCGATGCCGGCTTCCCCACTCGTGACGAGCGCGTAGACGACGTGCTTGCCCTGGTCGGTCCAACGGGCGACGGCAGCGGCGGCACCGAACTCCATGTCGTCTGGGTGAGCCACGACGACGAGCGCGCGTTGCCAGTCCTCGGGCAGGGGTTTGAAGGGCTCAGGTTGGTCCATGCGTTCACCGTACGGCGACAATGGAGCCATGTTCCAGCGCCGGCCGAGCTCGCCCGAGTCCGCCGACGTCCCCTCCGACCTGGTTGCGAGCTCGTCGAGCGAGCGTGGCGACGTCGTGCTGCGCCGTCGGCCCGGGGACGGCGCGCTCGAGCTGCGCGTCAACGGCGTCTTCGTGATGGACGACCGGGAGACGGCTACCGAACGGCTGCTGGCACGTACGGCGTTGGACGCGCTCGCCAACGCGGTCTCGTCGTCCAGCGGGCCTCGGGAGTCCTCGAGCGAGTCGACAGGATGGCGAGTCCTGGTCGCCGGTCTCGGTCTGGGTTTCACGTTGTCGGAGGTCTTGGACTCGCCACGTGTCGGGTCAGTCGTGGTGGCCGAGATCGAGGCCGCGGTCGTGAACTGGCACCGAGCCGGTCTCGTCCCGGGGTCGCGGCTCGACGACGATCGCGTCGTGGTCCAGGTGGCGGACGTCCGGGAGGTCGTCGTGGCGTTGCCCCCCGGCACGGTCGACCTGCTGCTGCTCGACGTGGACAACGGGCCGGGCTTTCTGGTGTACGACGACAACGCTGCGGTCTATGCCAGTCCGTTCCACACCTCCTGCCGGGAAGCGCTGGCGCCTGGTGGCCTGTTGGCCGTCTGGTCGGCCGACCACGCCCCTGCCCTGGTCGACGCTCTCGACTCCGTCTTCGGCTCCTCCGTCGAGCACGCCCTCCCCGTCACGCTCGGTACCCGCGAAACCACCTACTACCTCTTCCTCGCCCCCTCCCCTCGTTGAACCGTGAATTGTGGCTCGTTCAACCGTCAGTTGTGGCTCCTTGGACCGTGAGTTGTGGCGTCGTCGTTAGGCTGCAGGCCATGCCCGGTCCCATCGTCGTACGAGACGGGTTCGTCGTCCCTGAACGAGAACTGCGCTGGCGATTCTCACGGTCGAGCGGACCAGGTGGCCAGTCCGTCAACACCACGGACAGCCGAGTCGAGCTGAGCCTCGATGTCAGGACCTCCGTCGCATTGACTCAGGTACAACGGCAGCGTGCTCTAGAGCACTTGTCCGGACGTCTGGCCGACGGAGTTGTCACGATCGCCGCGTCC
>JANLYC010000046.1:0-3099 GCA_031365435.1 Nocardioidaceae bacterium | reverse complement strand
CCACGGTCTCCGACTTCGCCCCCGGCGCACTCCGACTGCCGATCGTCGACGTCAGCTGACACGCCGCCAGGACGCATGCCGCGACCGAGGCACCTTGGCGCATGCTCGACCTGCACAGTGGCTCGACCAGTGATCTGGTGGCGCCCATCCTCACCCAGAGGGGACTGTGGACGCACCCGGCCCGTCGCAACGCTGGCAGCACGCTCGAGGGGACGCCGGCCGGGGCAGCCGAGGACGCACCTGCTGTGCCGTTCGCGGCGGCCTGACCCGGGAAACGCAAGGCTCAGGGCCCGGTCGGAGGGAGGGTTGACCGGGCCCTGAGCGAACCGGTGTCGAGCACCGATGGGGATCCTGTGCGCAAACTGCGGATCCGCAGGGGACAACGACGGTCAAACCCGACAGTTACGGCTGGTGAGGGGAATCTTTCGCCGTCGATAGACTGACGTCTCGGTCGGCCCGGTCTGGTGGCGGAGGCAGACCGATCGGTGACCGAATGCCGAGCGACCGGTGAAGCGAAAGGCCCTCCCTGTGACCGTCGAGCCCGACCCCTCCTGGGCGCCGCAGACTCCCGAGCACGACACGGTCCTCGTCGTCGACTTCGGGGCCCAGTACGCCCAGCTCATCGCCCGGCGGGTGCGGGAGGCGCGCGTGTACTCCGAGATCGTCCCGCACACGATGTCCGCCGACGAGATGTTGGCGCGCAGGCCCCGGGCGATCGTGCTCAGTGGCGGACCGCAGTCGGTCTACGCACCGGGCGCGCCCCAGATGGACGAGAGCATCTTCGCCAGCGACGTTGCGGTGTTCGGGATCTGCTACGGCTTCCAGGCGATGGCGGCGGCCCTCGGCGGCGAGGTACGGCATACCGGCGTCTCCGAGTTCGGCCGCACGTTGGTCGACGTGCAGCAGCCCGGCACGCTCCTCAGCGGCATCGAGACGAGCCACCGGGTCTGGATGAGCCACGGTGATGCCGTGGCGCGCGCTCCCGAGGGGTTCACCGTCCTCGCGACCACCGAGGCGACGCCCGTCGCGGCCTTCGAATCAGTCGCGAGGCGGTACGCCGGCGTCCAGTGGCACCCCGAGGTGCTCCACACCGAGCACGGCCAACAGGTGCTCGAACGTTTCCTCGTCGACATCGCCGGGTGCCGTCAGACCTGGACCATGGTCAACGTCGTCGACGAGCAGGTGGCTCGGATCCGCGCCCAGGTCGGCGCCAAGCGCGCCATCTGCGGGCTGTCCGGTGGAGTCGACTCGGCCGTGGCAGCTGCGTTGGTGCAGCGTGCGATCGGCGACCAGCTCACCTGCGTCTTCGTCGACCACGGACTGCTGCGCCAGGGTGAGGCCGAGCAGGTCGAGCGCGACTACGTGGCAGCGACCGGTGTCTCGCTGAAGGTGGTCGATGCGTCGAAGACCTTCCTGGACGCGCTGGCCGGCGTACGTGACCCCGAGGAGAAGCGCAAGATCATCGGGCGGGAGTTCATCCGGGCCTTCGAGGGCGCTGAGCGCGAGATCGTCGAGGCAGCCGGCGAGCGTGAGGAGCCGGTCCAGTACCTCGTGCAGGGGACGCTGTACCCCGACGTCGTCGAGTCCGGTGGTGGCGCCGGAACCTCCAACATCAAGTCGCACCACAACGTCGGCGGCCTCCCCGACGACCTGCAGTTCGAGCTCGTCGAACCGCTGCGTGCGCTCTTCAAGGACGAGGTCCGGAAGGTGGGGGTGGAGCTGGGTCTACCGGCCGACATCGTCTGGCGGCAACCGTTCCCGGGGCCCGGTCTCGCCATCCGCATCGTGGGTGAGGTGACCGAAGAGCGGCTCGCGACGTTGCGTGCTGCCGACGCGATCGCACGCGACGAGCTGACCCGGGCGGGGCTCGACCGAGACATCTGGCAGTTCCCGGTGGTCCTGCTGGCCGACGTCCGCTCCGTGGGCGTCCAGGGTGACGGCCGTACCTACGGCCACCCCGTCGTACTCCGGCCCGTCACCTCCGAGGACGCGATGACCGCCGACTGGGCCCGGCTCCCGTACGACGTCGTCGAGCGCATCTCGACCCGCATCACCAATGAGGTGCGCGAGGTCAACCGCGTGACCATCGACGTGACCAGCAAGCCTCCCGGCACCATCGAGTGGGAGTGAGCCACCGGCCCGGAACGGCAGCATCGTTTGTGGCATCGTCGAGCCATGGGTATCCCTGACTCCTTCGACCTTCGCGGTCGCGTGGCGATCGTGACGGGCGCCGGCAGCCCCGACGGCATCGGCTTCGCCTCCGCAAGGGCGTTGGGACGTCTCGGTGCGGCGGTGCTGCTCGGTGCGACCACTGACCGTGTCGAGGAACGGATCCGCGAGCTGCGAAGCAGTGGTATCGAGGCCGGCGGCGTCGTCGGAGACCTCACCCAGCAGGTCGACGCAGAGTCGTTGGTCTCGCAGGCCGTCGAGCGTTTCGGACGGCTGGACGTCCTCGTCAACAACGCGGGAATGGTCTCGACCTCCGACGGCGACTTCCAGTCGGGCACCGTCGATCAGATGAGCCACCAGACCTGGCGATCCTCCCTGCAACGCAACCTGGACACGGCTTTTCTCGTGAGCAAGGCCGCTGTTCCGGTCATGTGCGCGGCCGGTTGGGGCCGCATCGTGATGGTGGCCAGCGTGACCGGGCCGGTGATGGCGATGCAGGGCGACGTTGCGTACGGCGCCGCCAAAGCCGGGATGGTCGGGCTGATGCGGGCGTTGGCCGTCGACACAGCGGACCGGGGAGTGACGGTGAACGCGGTGGCTCCCGGGTGGATCGCCACTGGTTCCCAGACCGAGGGGGAGCAGGGCCAGGGCGTGGCGACTCCGATGCGCCGCAGCGGCAACCCCGAGGAGGTGGCTGCTGCGGTCGCCTGGCTCAGCTCACCCGGGGCGTCGTACGTCACGGGTCAGTGCATCGTGGTGGACGGCGGCAACAGCATCGCCGAAGAACGCTCGTCGATCTGACGCAGCCGTGGCCGCCGGATCAGGCGGGGTCAGCGTTGTCGGCCACAGCCTGCAGGACCGACTTCACCTGGAACGGGGTGAGGCCGGGGTGCTTGGAGAGGATCAGAGTGGCGAGGCCGGCGATGTGCG
>JANLYC010000422.1:0-2378 GCA_031365435.1 Nocardioidaceae bacterium | reverse complement strand
CATCGACCACATCGATCCTCATGCGCGTGGGGGACCCACCACCGAAGCCAACGGTCAAGGCGTCTCCGGCAACTGCCCCACCACCCGCGAAGACCCCCGCATGCGGGTCCACCAAGACCCCACCACCACCGTCGTCACCTGGACCACCCCTAGCGGCCTCACCTACAACACCCTCCCCCCACCAGCCCACACCCCAGCCCTCACCCGCCGACAACGCAACCTCCGCAAACGGCTCCTCCATCCACCACCATCCACCCCCGAACAACACCTCACCCGCCACCTCGTCACCCACCTCCGCACCAACCACCGCAGATGCTGAGGGAGAGGCGATAACGCCGCAGATCGCCACTTGGGGACTGTCGCGGCCTGCCCGCGCCGGTCAGGTGGATGAGCTGCCAGGCGGCGGAGGAAGCCGATACTGGGAGCGGAGCGTATCGGCGACGACGCCAACGCCGCAGCTCGCCGCCTGGACGGCGCGGGGGGCTATTGGGTGACGCGGTAGGCGTCAAACACCCCATCGACGGTGCGGACGGCTTTCAACACGTGGCCGAGATGCGTCGGGTCGGCCATCTCGAAGGTGAAGCGGCTCTTGGCGATCCGGTCGCGGGTCGTGGCCACCGACGCCGACAAGATGTTGACGTGGACGTCGGACAGCACCCGGGTGACGTCGGACAGCAGGCGCGCCCGGTCGAGCGCCTCGACCTGGATCGCGACCAGGAACATCGACTGCGCCGTCGGCGCCCACTCGACCTCGACCATCCGGCCTTGCTGGGTCGACAGGCTCGCGACGTTGGTGCAGTCTCCCCGGTGGACCGACACCCCGGCGCCGCGGGTGACGAAGCCGACGATGTCATCACCCGGCACAGGCGTGCAGCACCGCGCTAGCTTGACCCAGACGTCGGTGATGCCCTTGACGATGACGCCGGCGTCGCCGCGCGGTGAACGCTTGCGGCGTTCGCGCTCGGAGGTGATCTTGACAGTCTCGGCGGCTTCGTCGGCCGCCGCGTCGTCACCCCCGAACAGCTCGAGGATCCGGCGTACGACGGTCTGCGCCGTGGTGTTGCCCTCCCCCACGGCGGCGTACAACGCGGTCACGTCGGGGTGGTGAAGATCGGACGCGACTGCCGCCAGCGTGTCGTGGGTCAGCATGCGCTGCAGCGGCAGGCCCTCGCGGCGCATGAACCGGGCGATGCCCTCCTTGCCCTGCTCGATGGCTTCCTCGCGACGCTCCTTGGTGAAGAAGTGCTTGATCTTGTTGCGGGCGCGCGGGCTCCGGACGAACGTCAGCCAGTCACGGCTCGGTCCGGCGTTCTGCGCCTTGGAGGTGAAGACCTCGACGACGTCGCCGTTGTCGAGCTCGGACTCCAGAGGTACGAGCCGGCCGTTCACGCGTGCACCGATGCAGCGGTGCCCGACCTCGGTATGGATGGCGTAGGCGAAGTCGACCGGAGTGGACCCGGTCGGCAGGGCGATCACCTCACCACGCGGCGTGAAGACGTAGACCTCCGACGAGTTGATCTCGAAACGCAGCGAGTCCAGGAACTCGCCGGGATCCTCGGTCTCGCGTTGCCAGTCCATCAGCTGGCGGACCCACGTCATGTCGCCGCTGCCCTCGTTCGCGGCGCTGCGTTCGGTGTCGACGCCGGCGCGACCCTCCTCCTTGTACTTCCAGTGCGCGGCAACGCCGTACTCCGCTCGGCGATGCATGGCGAACGTCCGGATCTGGAGCTCGACGGGCTTGCCACCGGGACCGATGACCGTCGTGTGCAGCGACTGGTACATGTTGAACTTGGGCATCGCGACAAAGTCCTTGAAGCGACCTGGCACCGGGTTCCAGCGCGCGTGGAGGACGCCCAGCGCCGCGTAGCAGTCCCGCAGGGTGTCGGTGAGGACCCGGATGCCGACCAGGTCGTAGATGTCGGTGAACTCGCGGCCCCGCACGATCATCTTCTGGTAGATCGAGTAGTAGTGCTTCGGGCGGCCGGTGACCGAGGCCTTGATCTTCGCCGCCCGCAGGTCCTGCTGCACCTGGTCGATCACGGTCGCCAGGAACTCGTCCCGGGCCGGTGCCCGCTCGGCGACCAGCCGGACGATCTCGTCGTAGACCTTCGGGTGCAGGGTGGCGAAGGACAGGTCCTCGAGCTCCCACTTGATCGTGTTCATACCGAGGCGGTGTGCAAGCGGGGCGTAGATCTCGAGCGTCTCGCTGGCGATCCGTTCCTGGGTCGCTTGTCGCAGGAACCGCAACGTGCGCATGTTGTGCAGCCGGTCGGCGAGCTTGATGACCAGGACCCGGATGTCCTTGCTCATCGCGACGATCATCTTGCGGATCGTCTCGGCCTGCGCCGAGTCTCCGTAGCTGACCTTGTCGAGCTTGG
>JANLYC010000362.1:0-2721 GCA_031365435.1 Nocardioidaceae bacterium | reverse complement strand
CATGTAGCGACCGACGACCGTGACTCGGACCGCTATGTCGTCAAGATCTTCCAGGACGGGATCGGGCTGCCCGACGAGTCCTACTACCGTGAGGACTCGTTCGCGGACCTGCGGGCGAAGTACGTCGACCATGTCACGGCGATGCTCAGACTGCTCGGTCGGGGCGACGGAGCTGCCGCCGACGAGGCGCAACGGATCCTGGAGCTCGAGACACGACTCGCCTCCGGACACTGGGACCGGGTGGCCAGTCGTGACGTGGTCAAGACCTACAACCTGATGACCCGCGCTGAGCTGCAGGCCGCAGCCCCCGGCCTCGACTGGGACGCCTGGATCGAGGGGATGCAGGCGCCGCCGGGTGCCTTCGACCAGGTCGTCGTGCGCCAGCCCAGCTTCTTGTCGACCGTAGCGGAGGCGCTGAGCGTCGTACCGCTCGCGGACTGGCAGGCCTGGTCGCGTTGGCAGCTGGTGCGGACTTTTGCGCCGTACCTCTCGGATGCATTCGTGCGCGAGAACTTCGACTTCTACTCGCGCACCCTGGCCGGCTCGCAGGAGCTGCGCGAGCGGTGGAAGCGTGCCGCCTCCCTGGTCGGGATGGCGCTCGGTGAAGCGCTCGGACAGGAGTACGTCGCTCGGCACTTCCCGCCCGAGTCCAAGGCAGCGATGGTCGAGCTGGTCGGCAACCTGGTCGAGGCCTACCGGCGCGACATCGAAATGCTGGACTGGATGACGCCACAGACGCGTGAAGCGGCGCTGCGCAAGCTCGGCACCTTCCGGCCGAAGATCGGTTACCCCGACAGGTGGCGTGACTACACCGCGCTCGACATCGACCGTGATGACCTGATCGGGAACGTTCGCCGCGCGCTGGCCTTCGAGACCGATCGGCAGCTGGCCAAAGTGGGTCGGCCGGTCGACCGCGACGAATGGCTGCTGACCCCGCAGACGGTCAACGCGTACTACAACCCTGGGATCAACGAGATCTGCTTCCCGGCCGCAATCCTGAGGCCGCCGTTCTTCGACATCGACGCCGACCCGGCCGACAACTATGGCGGTATCGGAGCTGTCATCGGGCACGAGATCGGTCATGGCTTCGACGACCAGGGCTCGCAGTACGACAGCGTCGGCAACCTCGTGAACTGGTGGACCGAGGACGATCGGCTGCAGTTCACAGCGCGGGCCGACAAGCTGATTGCGCAGTACGACGCCTTCGAACCACGCGGGCTCCCCGGCCACACGGTCAACGGAGCGATGACAGTGGGCGAGAACCTCGGCGATCTCGGTGGGCTCACGGTTGCGCTGCAGGCCTACGAGATCAGCCTCGAGGGTGCCGAACCCACGGTGATCGATGGTCTGTCGGGTCGGCAGCGCTTCTTCATGAACTGGGCCAAGGTCTGGCGGACGAAACGCCGGGCCGAGCTCGAGCTCCAGCTGTTGACCGTCGACGTCCACTCGCCGCCGGAGTTCCGAGCCAACATCGTGCGCAACCTCGACGAGTTCCACGACGCCTTCGGCACCGAGGAAGGCGACGGGCTGTGGCTCGAGCCGTCGGAACGCGTCCGCCTCTGGTGACGAGCTCCGGCACCGCGGCATCGAGGGCGACGCCCTCGACGGGTCGACCCGTTGTCGGGCGGGCACGACCGACAGAATGGGCGCGTGCCCGACAGCCTGGACGTCAACCTCACGCTGGACCTGGCGTTGCGGATCGGCGAGGTGCTGCTGTCGTCCGGCGCTGGCGCTGCGGATGTGACCGCCACGATGTTGTCGGTCACGTCGGCCTGTGGCTTGCGCAACTGCGAGGTCGACGTGACGTTCACGTCCCTCTCGCTGGGCTACCAGGGCAGTCCCGATGAGCTGGCACAGACGAAAATCCGCTCCGTTCGGCACCGCACCACCGACTACAGCAACCTCACCGCTGCTGACCACCTCGTACGTGCCCTCGTCCACGGTGAGATCGACCGTGACGAGGCGCGGAACCGGTTGGTCTCGATCACGTCGTCCGGACATCGCTATCCACGCTGGGCGGTCACGCTCGGCTGGGGCACCATGGCCGTCGGCGCCAGCTTGTTCCTCGGCGGCGACTGGATCGTCGCGGTCATCGCCTTCATGATGGCGGTCACGACCGACATCATGCAGCGCGCCATGTCGCGGCGCCGGCTGCCGGCGTTTTACCAGCAGGTCGCCGGCGGCCTGCTGGCCACGCTCGTCGCCGTCGCGGTGTTCGCCGCTGACGTCCCGGTCAACCCCTCCCTCGTCGTCACGGTGGGCATCATCATGTTGTTGGCGGGGATCGCCTTCGTGGGAGCAGTCCAGGACGCGTTGACCGGTTTCTATGTCACGTCCGGTGCCCGCGGTCTGGAAGCGCTGCTGCTCACCGGTGGTATTGCGGCGGGGGTCAGCGGCGGTCTCGCCGTGGCGGCCAAGTTCGGTGTCGACATCGCGTTGAACCCGTTCTCGGCGACCTGGCACGGATTGCCGATCGCCCTCGTCGGCTCGGCCATGACGGCTGCCGCGTTCGCGTTCGCGTCGTACGCCCCGCTCCGCGCGCTCGCGCCGATCGCTTTGGTGGGGATGCTGGGCCAGCTCTGCTACCGCTTCATGGTGCTGGAGGGGTTCGGTTACGCCTGGGCCTCCGCCGTGGCGGCGGTCGTGATCGGAGTGGTTGCGTACTCGGTCGCAGGGCGGTTCGAGGTGCCGTCGCTGGTCGTGGTGGTCGCCAGCATCACG
>JANLYC010000344.1:0-2287 GCA_031365435.1 Nocardioidaceae bacterium | reverse complement strand
CATGCTCGTGTCGGGGCACAACATCTCCACCACAGAGGTCGAGTCGGCCCTGGTCTCGCACCCCAAGGTCGCCGAGGCCGCCGTCGTCGGCGCGACCGACCCCACCACCGGCCAGGGCATCGTCGCCTTCGTCATCCTGCGTGGCGATGCTGCCACGGCCGTCGAGGACGACGCGGAGGCCGGCGAGGCGCTCATCCAGGAGCTGCGCGGCCACGTCGCGAAGGTCCTCGGCCCGATCGCCAAACCCCGTCAGGTGCTGCTCGTCGCCGAGCTGCCGAAGACCCGCTCCGGCAAGATCATGCGCCGGCTGCTGCGCGACGTCGCCGAGCACCGCGAGATGGGCGACGTCACGACCCTTGCCGACCCCACGGTCATGAACCTCATCGGCCAGGGCCTCGACTCCGGCAAGGGCGACGACGACTGAGTGCACGGCGCTTCCCGGTGCATGTGCATGAGGCCGGGTGGGAGCCCCTTTGCTCGATTTCCGGCACTATCCCCACCAGGGTCAAACGGTGCATGGCGGGAGTAGGTTGAGGCATGACGACGCGCGTCAAGTCCAGTCATCTGACAAGCCTCGTGTCTGGCACACCGCAGCCGTCATCGGAAGGTCCCGCCAGAGCGCGCCGCGGGACCTTCCCCTCCGTGGGTGGCTCGGACCGACAGCAGTAAGCCTGCCCGGGCTGCCCCCACTTTGCGCCCGCTGAGCCGGGCCTGGGCCGCCACGCGTTGGGGAACCGCGGAAGGGCGACCGCCTGCACTCGCCTGGGCCCTGCGTTGATCAACCCCAGCAGAGGCAGAACGGGTGGCCGGCGGGATCTGCGTATACCTGGAAGCCCTCGCTTGCCCCGAGGTCTTCGGCCGGTTTCAACAGCCGCGCGCCCAGCGAGATGGCTTCCTGATGCGCGGACTGGAGATCGTCCACCCACAAGTCGAGATGCAATTGCTGCGGCGTCCCGTCGGGCCAGTCGGGAGGGACATGGTTCGGCGCGAGCTGAACGCCGAGCCGCCACTCGCCGCCAACCGACACGCTGTGCCAGTCGTCGTCTGCTTCGACCGTCCCGCCCAACAGTCCGGCCCAGAAGGAACTTTCGGCGTCCAGGTCGGCTGCGTCGAGGACGACGATCGTGCGAGAGATCTTCACGTAGTGATCCTCAGAGAAAACGCTTGCTGGTGGCAAGCCTGCGCAGTCCCACGCGACCTCCCGATGTGCCGCGATGACGCGCTCGGTATGTGCCGCTATCGCCCGTACCCGAGTCCAGTCCCGTTTCGAGTTGGCGGGCCCGAGGAAGTTCCGGGTGCGTCCTGGGAGTGCACCGACACGCGACGTCAGCACACCGTCAGGGCTGGCCCGCGGGCCTGGCCTTCTGTGGGTGCGGTGTCTCCTGCCGCGCGAGCATCGCGACGAACTCTCCGATCTTGCGCTCACGGGTTGTAGGGCGCTTCACCGCTCCGAGGCGGTGGATCAAGGCGAAGCGGTTGGTTCGTGTCAGCACGTCGAACATCGCCTGAGCTGCCGGGTCGGAGGCGATGGCCGCGGCGAGGTCGGCGGGCACCTCGGCCTCGGCCTGGGCGGCGTACGCAGCCGCCCATCGGCCGTCCGACTTGGCGGCCTGCACAGCCCGTTGGCCCGCTGGGAGCATCCGGCCCTCCGCTTCCAGGCGGGCCACGTGACCGACGTTGCGCTGCGACCACATGCTGCGAGCCCGACGAGGTGTGAACCGGATCGACGACGTCTCGCTGTCACGCGCCCGTGCCTGCCCATCGATCCAGCCGACGCATAGCGCCTCGTCGACGGCCTGCTGCCACGTCAGGGACGTGACCGTCCCACCCTTCCGGGTCAGGGCCAGCCATACCCCCGGCGAGGTCTCGTGATGGGCCAGCAGCCACGCGCGAAGCGCGTCGGCGTCGGCAACGACGAGCTCCTCAAGTTCAACCGCGGGCACGTTTCACCCTAACGTCGGGCCCCCGTCACCAACCGCGCATCCACGATGAGAGCGCTCGGCCTGTGCCGTTCCCGAGCGGAACCGACATCGTGTGCGGCCCTGGGCGCGCTCTCATGCCGACGTGCGCTCGTCACGAGAGGCACATGGTGTGCGCCGCGGCGCGAGAATGCTCGACGAGGGGGTCCGGGCAGCGATGAGTCCCAGCGCCGTGCCCGGTCTTCAGGCATGTCCACCTCCTGCGCGCGACCATGGAGACACCGTGAAGCTGTTGCTCACGTCCGGCGGAGTCACCAACGCCAGCATCCACTCGGCGCTCGTGCAGCTCCTCGGCAAGCCGATCGCCG
>JANLYC010000285.1:0-6605 GCA_031365435.1 Nocardioidaceae bacterium | reverse complement strand
GACTTCCCGGACTCCAACCCCTACGCGGTCCTGCGGACTCGTGGACCTGACGGTCTGCGTACGTTCGTGGCCGATGCCGGTGCGAACACGATCAGTGAGATCGGTCGTGACGGGGAGTCACACGTGATCGCCTACATCCCGAACGAGACGACCGGTGCCCTGCGTGACTCGACGCCGACCTGCATCGCCCAGGGTCCCGATGGTTGGCTCTACATCGGCGCCCTCGACCTGGCGTCCAACTTCATGAGCCCGGGTGCGTCCAACGTCTGGCGCGTCAACCCGAACTCGACGGACTGGCGACACAACGCGACCGTGTGGGCCACGGGCTACACCACGATCGACGGCTGCACGTTCGACCGCAGTGGCAACTTCTGGGCGTCCGAGCTCTTCTACCCCAACACCGCCGGGCCTCCTGGAGACCTCGCCATGGCACCGTGGGAGCACCCGAGCAACATCACGCACATCGGGGGCGGCTCCCTGCCGCTGCCCGGCGGGATCGCTCAGGGACCCGACGGCGCGATGTACGTGAGCGTCGGCGTGGCTGACACCACCCCGAACTCAGGTGGAGTCTTCCGCGTGGCGCACTGACGGCAATAGCGGCTGCCCGGTCGACCTGACCATCAGGTCGACCGGACAGCGCGGGGCCGCCCTGAGCGGTCAAACGTGGCGATGCACGCTGCGCGGCCCACGCCCTGCGCGATACTTCCAACATGGACGGGGTCGTGATCGGCACGGTGCACTCTCGGTGCGACCGTGGGCGGACGAGCTGATCGGTGACCACGTGGACGTGCGCCGGCTGCGCCGGCGAGAACCCAGAGGCAACACGGTTCTGCGGTCACTGCGGTAGCCCGAAGGAAGCTGTTGCCTCGCCCGGCGAAGCTTCGACGCCGGTAGCCGGTCCCGATCTGGCCACGAAGCTACGGAGCCTCGTCTCCTCACAAGTAGCCGATCGCCTCGAGGAGTCCGAAGGCCTGCTTGCCGAGGAACGCCGCCTGGTGACGGCTGTCTTCGCCGACATCTCGGGGTTCACGGCCCTCGCCGAACGCTATGACCCAGAAGAGCTGCAGGAGGTCATCGACCCTGTCGTCGCGGCCCTGTCCGACGTGATCGCCAAGCACGGTGGCTATGTCGAGAAGTACGCCGGTGACGCTCTTCTCGCCCTGTTCGGCGCACCCGTCAGCCACGAGGATGACCCGCAGCGGGCGCTCACGGCGGCGTTGGAGCTGCATGAAGAGCTGGCCCGGGTGCGCGAAACCGTTCCCTACGAGCACGATCTCGGGCTGCACGTCGGCGTGAACTCCGGCCATGGCATCGCCCGGATCTTCGGCAGCGACGCCAGGATGGACTATGCCGTGCTGGGCGACGCCGTCATCCTCGCCCAGCGGCTCGAGTCGGCGGCTCCCACCGGTGAGACGTATGTCGGTGAGACGACCTATCGCCTGGCCAAGGGCGAGTTCGACTTCGTCGGGGTCCCCGACCTGACCGTGAAGGGAAAGCCGGACCCCGTACGTGTCTGGCGCTTGCTGGGCAAGCGGGCTCCGTCCCCGAGTGCTGTGGGTAGCCTCGGCCACCCGCGTGCTGCGAAGCTCGTCGGGCGCGAGCGAGAGCTGGGCGCCGCGCTGACATGGCTCGACAGCCTGTTCACCGTGGGGGGCGGCGTGGTCGCGATCGTTGGCGACGCCGGCGCCGGGAAGTCCCGGCTCAAGCACGAGCTCGCATCCGAGGTGGCCAAGCGCGAGGCGCGCTGGATGGAAGCGCACTGCCTCACCCATGGCGCCGCGCAGACGTACTTTCCGTTCGCACAGCTCCTGCGCGGTTTCGCCGGTATCGACAGTGAGTTCGCTCCTCCACTCGCGGCTGCGGCTGTGTTGGAGTCGCTGAGTGCGGTCGGTGCAGCCGACGCCGGCCCCTATTTCCTTCGACTGCTCGGACTACCACCGCCTGATGGCCTGTCGGCAGTCGAGCTGCTCGAGCCGGAAGCGTACCGACGGGGACTGCACGAAGCGTTTGCGTCGTGGCTGGCCTGCCTCGCAGCGGTGAGTCCCCTGGTCATCATGGTCGAGGACGTCCACTGGATGGATGCCAGCTCGCGAGCCCTGACTCATGACCTCCTCCACACTGCGGCCGCCGACAAGATCTTGCTGCTGCTGACTGCGCGGCCGGAGGGCGGCAGCTTCCTCGACGAGATCATCGGCGCGGCAACCCCGGGCCGGACAGAGGCGATCGAGCTGGGCCCGCTTGATGACGACGCCGTGAACCGCTTCCTGCGCAGCCTGCTGGATGCGCCGCCGCCGAGCCGGTTCTCGGCGCTCGTGACCGAGCGCGCGGGTGGCAACCCGTTCTTCGTCGAGGAGCTCGTCCGTTCGCTGCGCGACGAAGGCGCCCTCGTCCCGAGCGAGCAGGGGTGGCAGCTCACCCGCAGCTGGGAGGAGGGCACAGTTCCCCTGAACCTCGAAGGAGTCCTGTCGGCTCGCATCGATCTGCTGCCGCCAGTCGCCAGGAGGAACTTGTTGGAGGCGTCGGTCATCGGTCGCCGAGTTCCCGTCCAGCTCCTGCACCGGCTCTCCCCGGATGCCGGCGACGGCGTCGCCACACTCATCGAAAAGGGCTTCCTCGATCCTGTTGCCGACACTCCGGACGAGCTCGAGTTCCACCACGCGCTTGTCCAGGACGCGGCGTACTCCCGCCTCTTGAGGCGACAACGTCGCACGCTGCACCGTCGGGTCGCCGAGCTTGTCGAGGAGCTGTACGGGGCCGGCGACGACGTCATCGACCTGCTGGCGCGGCACTCCTATCTCGGCGAGGTCGGCGCGAAGGCGATCGAGTTCCTCGTCCGTGCCGGCGACCGCGCCGCCCGCCTGTTCGCCAACGAGGCAGCGATCCTGCACCTGAGCCGGGGACTCGAGCTCGCGCGGCGTGACCCCGACTGGTCCGAGCAGCGGGCGGGCCTGATCCTCGGCCTCGCCGACCTGTACGAGCTCACCGGCGACTACGACCACGCCTTCGACCTCTACAGCGAAGCCGCCGGACTGCCGAACGACGTGCGCGCCTGGCGTGGCATGGCCTCCGTACGTCGGCGGCAGGGCCGGTACGCCGAAGCCGAGCGCATCATCGAAGCAGCGTTCGCCAACCTCTCCGAGGAGCAGAACACGTCACTCTGGCTCGAGCGCGCCTGGACCCTGGCCGTCGAGGGCCGACCGACCGAAACGATCGAGGCAGCGCAGGCAGGGCTCGTGACCGCCGATCCCCACGACCCGTTACGCCCTTACCTCCTCATCCAGCTGGCGCAGGCCCAACACAGCCAGGGCAACGACGAGTCGGCCCTCGCTCATTCGCTCCAGGCCCAGCAGCTGCTGGAGGATCAGGAGGATCAGCGCGGACTTGCGACGGCACTTCGGTTGACGGCCGGCATCCACCTCCACCTCCATGACCTGGAGGAGGCCGCGACCGTCCTGCGCAAGGGACTCGAGGTCGCAGAACGAGTCGGGAACGTCGAGGAGCTGGGCGGCTGCCTGATCAATCTGGGCATGGTCGAGCACCAGCGCGGAAACCTCGATGACGCCATCGAGTGCGATCGCCGGGCCATTGCGGAGTTCGAACGTATCGGCCACGGGTCGGGGCGTGCGATCGGCTACTCCAACCTGTCGGAGAAGCTGATGGACCGCGGCGACCTCGACGATGCGCTGCGCAGCTCCGAGACCGCCTACGAGATCGCTCAGGCCATCGGTCACACCCCGACCATCGCCGACGCCCTCCAGACGATGGCGACCATCTATGTCAGGCGCGGTGAGTACGCGACAGCCGCCGCTCGCGCCGAGCAGGCCGTCGAGGTCAACCTGGAGGTTGGCGCCACGAACTACGCTGCCGAGGCGGCTGAGATCGCAGCCGAGGCCTGGGCGCTGGCCGGTGACACGATTCGAGCGGATCTCGCGCGAACCCGCGCCACCGAGCTCAATCGCTAGCCGACAAGGCCCGCGTCGGTCCGACGATCAGTGGAAGGTGCGGCTACCGGTCGGGCAGCTGAAGGCGTCGTCAGGCAGCTGCAGATAACCCACGTCCGGCGCCCTGTCGGCGATGCGACTCCGCACCCGTCCTTGCCTGCCGCCGTCCTCGCCGTCGTCGTCCCGGTGCGGCTTCCGCACCGTGGTGGTCCCGTAGATGTCGATGACCGTGCAGGCCGTCGCTGGATCTGGATCCGGAACGCTGAGGGTGAACACCAGCCTGCCGTCAGGATCGACGGTGTAGCTGCTGGTGCTGTAGACGGTGCCTGTGGGGTTGCCACTCGCGTCCGCAGCTGCGGCGTACACCGTGTAGGTGACCGACTTGCAGGGCGGCTTGGCCAGGACGAAGGCGAAGGTGAGCGTGCCCGCGTACCAGTCGCCACCACCGTCGACGATGTCCGCGCAGGCGGGGCCTTTCACGTCGCTCACTGCGTTCGCCGGAACGACGGTGAAGGCGGCTGCCAGCATGACCGTGCCGAGGACGACCGCGAGCCGCCTCATGTGTGCTGCCAAGATGTCGTCACGTTTCTACCTGTCCTTCTTGATGGTCGTGGTCCCGGATCCGCTGAACGTCCAGGCCGGCACGCTCGACGTACCCGTGAGGGTGATCGTGAGTGTTTGGTTCATCTTGAATGTGCTCTTGATGTACGCGATCAGCAACTGCCGGTCGAAGATCGCACCCGCGACCTGGTTGGTGCCCGCGGTGCCGAGGACCCCCCAACCCCTGTTCACCGAGAAGTCCTCGGCGGAGACCTGCTTCGTGACAGGTGTGCTCGGACCGACCAGGGGAATACCCGTGATGCTCTGGATGCGGACGCTGCCCGGCATCACGCTCGCCAGGCTCGGCGTGCCGTTGTCCTGCCGCACCCCCATCGCGACATAGGTGCCCTGTGAGGGCACGTTGAGTGTGGTGGGCTCGAACTTGACGGTCGGGTGGTACTGCGCCGCATCGGCCACACAGGGCGTGGGGTCCTGACCGTCGGTGATGCCGTCGCCGTCGCTGTCGAGGTTGATGCTGTCACCGTTGGTCGACGCCCCGGCGGGGAAGCAGCCCTGGCCGTTCTCGAAGACGTCCGACAGTCCGTCGTGATCGGAGTCGGCGACGACGTGGATGAGTCTCGAATCCTCAGCGGTCAGGTTTGTCACGGGATCCGTGACAGTCAGCCGGACGGTGTAGTCGCCCGCCGGCAGGGGTGCACGGTCCACGGTGCTCCCCGTCCCGCTTGCGCCGATGCCGTCGATGCTCCAGGCGAGGTTGGGGTCAGCCAGCTGTTGCAGGTGGCTGTTGGTCCCCTCCCCTTGCAGCGCGATGGCCTGCCAGTCGAAGAAGGTGGCGTCCTGGGCAGGAGCGACGATCGACGCGACCGGCCCTTGTGTGGAGTTGGACACGCCCGTGCTCTGGACGACCGGGTTGTAGCCCGGCTTGTCCGGGAGTGGTGCGCTGCTGAAGAAGTCGCTGAGGACGCCGGACACCGTGCCGCCGCCTGCGCCTCCACACAGCTGGGACTCGTCGAAGGTCTGGTCGAACAGGGCTTGAGCGTCCGGAGTACCGACACCGGTGAAGCCGGTCGGTTCGAGCGCCAGGCCGAGGACCGACCACTCCGGGCTGTCCGGGCACTGGTAGTACAGCGTGAGCCGCAGGTTGTCCAGGCTCGCCTGGGTGGTGCTGCCTCCGACGATCCCGCCGGCCGCCGAGACCGACAGGCCTGCTTGCTGCTCCAGCATGATGTCGGTCTGGGTGCTTTCACCGCAGCAGAAGAAGTCCGCCGAGAACGCCGACACTCCACGTTGAACATAGCTGGGGGCATATCCCGACTGACCATCGATGGCCGGCGTGTCACCCGGTACCGCCGCCGTGTCGATGGTGCGAATGGTGCCGGCGTTGTTGTAGGCGATCACGCCGTCGGTGCCCCAGGAAGGTTCTGTACCCGTACCTTCCCCGAGAACCGTGATGGTTCCGCTGCCGTCCGGCGCCACCCCGAGGATCTGGTTGATCGAGGCCCCGTTGTAGTAGCCGCTGAACGCGATGCGGTCGTCTCCAGGGGTCTGCGACCAGGACGGGTCATAGCCGGTCGTGTACGGATCGGTGATCAACGCCACCGGTGCCTCGTCGCCGAAAGAGCTCATCGTGTACAACTGGCCGAGCCCGTCGTCGAATGTGACCTGGTTTCCATCTGGCGAGTACGACGGATTGTCCGCTGCGAAATCGTAGACAGAACTGTCGTAGATGGTGCTCTCCGACCCGAACACCGGGTCAGTCCCGCTGGTATCGACGGGCACCGTGTACAGGGAGCCGTCGCTGCCGGCGAACGCGATTTCGGACCCGTCGGGCCGCCAGGTTGGGTGCTTCGGGGACACGGCTCCGAAGAAGAGTGTTGAGCTACGGCCCATGTCGGACGTCGAAGCAACCGTCAGCGCCAGTCCGTCCACGTCGCTGATCCACGCCAGCCATTGGCCGTCCTGGCTCAACGCCGGGTCGTACTCACTCAGGGGGTCGGTATTGGTGTAGTTCACGAAACCGGCTGCGCCGGCGCCACCGGAGGCGGTGATTTGCTGCAGCGTCGGTTGCCCGTTCTGGGTGGAGGAGAACAGCACCCGCGTCGC
>JANLYC010000030.1:0-2507 GCA_031365435.1 Nocardioidaceae bacterium | reverse complement strand
CAAGGGCTCCCTGGCGTGACAGCGCCTGCACGACCGGGATCACGCGTGACAGCTCCTCGTCGATGCTGGGTCTCTCGGCACCCGGCCTGGTCGACTCCCCGCCCACGTCGACGAGGTCAGCGCCCTCGACGAGCAGCTGATCGCCGTGGGACACGGCTGCGCGTGGCTCGAGCCACATCCCGCCGTCGGAGAAGGAGTCGGGCGTGACGTTGACGACGCCCATGACCAGGGTGCGCGCAGGACGCGGGAGTCCTGCGACATAGCGCGGCGGCGCACCGAAGACCATGCCCCCACTCTGCCCTAGGTGATCCTCAGCCGAGGATGAGGCTCATCGCCTCGGCCCGGGTCGCCGGGTCGCGCAGCTGCCCGCGCACCGCGCTCGTCACGGTCTTGGAGCCACCCTTGCGGACGCCCCGCATGGTCATGCACAGGTGCTCGCACTCGAAGATGACGATGACTCCCCTGGGCTGGAGGATCCGCATCAACGAGTCCGCCACCTGCGTCGTCAGCCGTTCCTGGACCTGGGGACGCTGGGCATAGACGTCCACGAGCCGCGCAAGCTTGGACAGGCCGGTGATGCGGCCGTCGGCGCTGGGAATGTAACCGACGTGCGCGACGCCGTTGAACGGCACCAGGTGGTGCTCGCACATCGACCAGACCTCGATGTCCTTGACGAGGATGAGCTCGTCATGACCGATGTCGAACGTCGTCGTCAGCACGTCCTCGGCGCGCATGCGCAGCCCGGCGAACGTCTCGGCATACGCCCGTGCGACACGGCTCGGCGTGTCGCGAAGCCCGTCGCGGTCGGGATCCTCACCGATCGCAAGCAGCAGCTCCCGAACCGCGGCTTCGGCCCTCGCGTGGTCGAAGTCCCCGCCGGTGAGCTCCTCCGGGGCGCTGATGCGATCGATCCGCGTGGTCGCCATGTGGAGCTCAGTCCTGCGAGCCCATGGACGGGCCGAGCGGCGGCCCGGACGGCGGGGCACCGGGCGGCGCCGTCGGCGGGCCCTGACTCACCCCTGTTCCGCCTGCCTCGGTCCCCGGGCCGACGGTGATCTCAGGAGTGGCTTCGGGTCGGGTGCCGTTGGCGTTCGCCGGGACCGCCACCGGAGGGATCCCTGACGGGACACGCGACTCGGAACCCGTCCACGCAGGGCGCTCCGGACGCATCCGGATGTCGGAGAACACCTCGCTGAGACCGTTGCGATCGATCGTCTCCTTCTCGAGCAGCTCGGTCACGAGCCGGTCGAGGACGTCGCGGTTCTCGACCAAGATGTCGAACGCTTCCTGGTGGGCGTTCGTGAGGAGCTTGTTGACCTCCTCGTCGATGATGGCCGCGATCTCCTCGGAGTAGTTGCGAGTGTGGCCGAAGTCGCGGCCCAGGAACGGTTCGCTGTTCTCCTCGCCCAGCTTGACGGCACCAAGCCGTTCGCTCATGCCGTATGCCGTCACCATCGCGCGGGCTACCTTCGTTGCCTTCTCGATGTCGTTCGACGAGCCGGTGGTCGGGTCGTGGAAGATCAGCTGCTCGGCAGCCAGACCACCCAGCGCGTAGGCGAGCTGGTTGAGCAGCTCGTTGCGTGAGATCGAGGACTTGTCGGAGTCCGGCAGCACCTGCGTGAACCCGAGGGCACGACCACGCGGCAGGATCGTGATCTTGGTGACGGGGTCGGTTCCCGGCAGGGCCGAGGCCACGAGCGCGTGACCGCCCTCGTGGTACGCCGTCATGAGCTTCTCTTGCTCGCTCATCAGGTGAGAGTGACGCTGCGGGCCCATGCTGACGCGGTCGATGGCCTCGTCGAGCATCTCGTTGTCGATGAGCTTGCGGTCCTTGCGCGCCGTCAGCAGGGCCGCCTCGTTGAGCACGTTGGCCAGGTCGGCCCCGGTGAAGCCCGGCGTCCGACGGGCGACCATGAGCAGGTCGACACCGCTCGCGATCGGCTTGCCACGCGCGTGCACCTTGAGGATCTTGTTGCGGCCGTCCATGTTGGGAGCGGACACACCGACCATCCGGTCGAACCGGCCCGGACGAAGCAGCGCCGGGTCGAGGACGTCAGGACGGTTGGTCGCAGCGATCAGGATGACCCCGCCACGGACATCGAAGCCGTCCATCTCGACGAGCAGCTGGTTGAGGGTCTGCTCGCGCTCGTCGTGGCCGCCACCCATGCCCGCACCACGGTGCCGGCCGACGGCGTCGATCTCGTCGATGAACACGATGGCCGGGGCGTTCTCCTTGGCCTGCTCGAACAGGTCGCGCACCCGCGAGGCGCCGACGCCGACGAACATCTCGACGAAATCGGATCCGGAGATCGAGTAGAAAGGCACGTTCGCCTCGCCTGCGACGGCCCGGGCGAGCAGGGTCTTGCCGGTTCCGGGCGGGCCGTACAGCAGCACACCCTTGGGGATCTTGGCCCCCACGGCCTGGAACTTGGCCGGCTGTTGGAGGAACTCCTTGATCTCGTGGAGCTCCTCGATCGCCTCGTCGACACCGGCGACGTCGGCAAACG
>JANLYC010000259.1:0-8122 GCA_031365435.1 Nocardioidaceae bacterium | reverse complement strand
CCGAGACGGAGCCCGGCGATGACCATGGCGCGGAGACGGAGCCCGGCGATGACCACGGGACGCACGCGGAGCCCGGCGATGACCACGGGACGCACGCGGAGCCCGGCGATGACCATGGCACTGAGACGGAGCCTGGCGATGACCATGGCACTGAGACGGAGCCCGGCGATGACCATGGCACTGAGACGGAGCCCGGCGACGACCACGGAGGCCACAGTGGCAGCGGCGGGTCGGGCCACGAGGACGGCAACGACGACTAGGACTCGGTCGACCGCCCAACCGATAGGCTCATGTCTGCGGGCGAGCCGACCGGGCGGCCGCGGGATCTGAGCGTCGTAGGGCGCTCTGGTCTCGAGGAAGGTCCGGACTCCGCAGGGCAAGGTGGTGGGTAACACCCACCCGAGGTGACTCGCGGGACAGTGCCACAGAGACAGACCGCCAGCGGCCCCGGCAGCGGGTGGCCAACGTCGTAAAGCAGCCCGGGTGGGGGGTAGGGGGTAACAGGGGGGGTAGATAACACCAGCCCACCCGGGGGCCCGAGGGGCCGGGGTAAACCCCACCTGGAGCAAGACCAAGAAGGACTACCGGCTTCTCGCCGGTGATCCGCGCAGACGCACCGACCGTTCGCGGTCGGTACGGGTGGCCCGCCCGAGCCTGCGGGTAGGTCGCACGAGCGTGCCGGCGACGGTGCGCCCAGATGGATGGCTGCTCAGGACGAGATCGTGAGGTCTCGTCCCCAACAGAATCCGGCCTATGAGTCGGCTCGCCCGCCCTCTTTTCGGCCGCGCAGGCGAGAATTCTGCCCGCAAATGGGTATGTCAGCACGGTGAGGTTGCGCACGGTGTCACCGAACCAGCCGGGCTGGACGCGTCGTCGTGCCGGCAAGGGGTTCGTGTACGCCGACTCCGACGGCACCCGTCTCGACGGGTCCGACGTCGAGCGCATCAAGTCCCTCGTCATACCGCCGGCCTGGCGCGAGGTGTGGATCTGCCCCTTTCCGAACGGTCACATCCAGGCGGTCGGCGTCGATGACGCCGGCCGCCGTCAGTATCTCTACCACCCGGTGTGGCGGCAGCAGCGCGACGCGGCCAAGTTCGACCGGATCCTGCAGATGGCCCGAAAGCTTCCCAAGGCGCGGGCCGTGGTGGCGGCTCATCTCCTGGAGCAGGAGGACGCGTCAACCGTGACCCGCGAGCGCGTCATGGCATGCGCAGTGCGGTTGATGGACATCGGGTACTTCCGGATCGGCAGCGACTCGTACGCCGAGGAGCACGGCAGCTACGGCCTCACCACCTTGTTGAAGTCGCACGTGCGCCGACGGGACAACGCACTCGTGTTCGCGTTCACCGGCAAGTCCGGGATCGCGCACGAAATCGCCGTCGACGACCCCGACGTGAGCCGGGTGATCGACCTGCTGCGACGACGCCGCGGCGGAGGAGAGGAGCTGCTTGCGTTCAAGGACGGTCGCATGTGGCGGGACGTGAACGCCGAGGGAGTGAACGCGTACCTGCTCGAGCTGTTCGGGGGTGACGTGACCGCCAAGGACTTCCGGACCTGGCATGCCACCGTGATCGCCGCCACCGCGCTGGCCGAGGCTCCGAGCCCGGGCACGACCAAGACCGCGCGGCGCAAAGCCATCCGGCAGGCCGTCGTGGAGGTCTCGGAGTACCTGGGCAACACCCCGGCGATCGCCCGCAACTCCTACGTCGATCCACGGGTGCTCGACCTGTACGAGGACGGCACGACGATTGCCCCCGCCCTGCGCCGGGCGCCCGCGCAACCCCAGCGCCGACAGGAACACATCGAGCGTGCGGTGCTGCGGATGCTGTCGCGGGCACCGCGTTCCGGCGACCGCGTCGCACGTGCCCAGCGGGCCGCATGAGGCGCGACGGCGGACGCCTCGCGGTGACCCCACCGTCCGAGTACGCCCGTGCTTGGAGGCAGCGAGCGGCCGACCTGACCGGCGCACCTCCGCTGCAGGCTCTGGGCCTGCAGCGCAGGGATGTGGTCGTCGTTCTGGGGGCGCACCCCGACGACGAGACCTTCGGCCTGGGAGCCACCATCGCCGAGCTGACGTCTGAAGACGTGGAGGTGCACATCGTGACGATGACCGCGGGTGAGGCGGCCCTGGACCACGTCGGAAGGCAGCTGCCCGGGCTGCCGGCGAGGCGTCGGATGGAGTTCGAACGGGCCTGCGCCGCGCTCGGTGCCGCCAGCGGGACGATCGTCGGGCTGCCCGACTCGGGACTGGCTGCACGCGCTGACGACGTGCGGACCGCTGTGAGCACCGCCGTCCGCGAGCACGCACCGGTGCGGTTGCTGACCACCTGGTGGTCGGACCCTCACGACGACCACGCGGTGCTCGGTCAGGTCGCCCGGCGTGTCGCAGCCGACACCGGGTGTGGGGTTTTCGGCTACCCGATCTGGGCACAGCACTGGTCCGACCCCGAAACCTCACTCACGAAAGCCACCTCCGTGATCCTGTCGACCACTACGCGTTCCGCCTGTGCTGCCCGCGCAGCGGCAACTGGCTGCTACACGTCCCAGACGGAGCCGCTGGCCGACGACCTCGAGGCAGTTCTGCCCGCCGCGATGCTGGCCTGGGACCTCGAGTTGCTGGTGGCGTCATGAGCCTGGTTGACCAGCCACCGTCGCGCCTGCCCGACTTCGATGCCCTCTACAGTGCCGATCCGGATCCCTGGCAGGTCTCCTCGACGTGGTACGAGCAGCGCAAGCTCGCGGTGCTGCTCTCCTCGCTGCCGCGCCGCCACTACCCCAGGGCCTGGGAGCCGGGTTGCGGACCCGGCATCACGACCACAGCCCTGGCCGACCGCGTGGGCGAGCTCGTCGCGACCGACAGCTCGCAGGCGGCCGTCGACCTCGCTGTCGAGCGGTGCGAGGGGCTGAGCCACGTCACGGTCGAACGCTCGGTGCTCCCCGAGGTCCCGGTGACGCCACCAGTCGACCTCGTCGTCGTCGCGGAGTTCCTGTACTACGTCGAGGACCTGCGAGCCGCCCTCGAGTCGCTGTGGTCGGTGACGGCGCCGGGTGCGCACATGGTGTTCCTGCACTGGGCGCACCGTCCCGACGACGCGTTCCGCTCTGGGCCCGACATGCACGCCCAGATCGCCATCGACGCCGTCGACAGGAACGCCTTGCGGCTGGTGTCCCACGCTGATCGTGACTTCAGTCTCGACATCTACGAGGCCACGTCGTGACCGGACGTCTTCTCGGACTGTCCGACGGGGAGATCTCGCTCGACAAGCTCCGCACGTCCGCGGACGCCATGCGTGCATGCGTCGCCGACGTGGCCGCACGCGGGCACGACCTGTGGTCGGGATCCCTGGCCGCGCTCACGGAGGCGTTGGTCGAGGTCGGCCGCACCGACCTCTGTCTGGCGCGGCTGATCGAGGGTCACAGCGACGGGTTGCGCATCCTGCAACAGGCGGGACAGCAGCCGCGACCAGGGGTGTACGGCGTCTGGGCCTCCCGTTCCGTGGGGACGGGTCTGGCGGCCGAACGGGTGGAGGGGATCGGAGGTGGCTGGCGGCTACGAGGTGAGCTGCGCTTCGCCTCTGGTGTCGACCTGATCGACCGGGCCCTGGTGCCTGGACGGGTCGACGGTGAGCACCATGTCCTCCTCGACGTGCCCGCCGATCTGGGCAGGCCGGACCGTGACTCGTGGTTCTCCGCGGGCATGGACGCGGCGCGGACCTACACCGTGCACGTCGACCGGCAGCTGCCGGACGCTGACCAGGTGGGCGGCGTCGACTTCTATCTCGACCGGCCGGGCTTCGTGGTAGGTGGCCTGTGCGTCGCGGCTGTGTGGGCAGGTGGCGCCCAACAGATTCTCGACGTCGTGTCGACGAGCCTGCGCGAGTTTCCCACGACACCCCATCAGCTACGTCGGCTCGGCGTGATCGAACAGGCCGTCTGGGAGGCGCGCAGCCTGCTCGCCCGCACCGTGTCCCGGATCGACGACTTGGACCAGGAGGCCGTGGCACGTGAGTGCGGGATGACCCGGACCGCCGTCGTGCAGGCCTGCGACACCGTCCTGGACGAGGCCCGCCGCGTCGTGGGACCAGCCGGGCTGAGTCGCAACGCGCGGTTGACGCGGGCGCTGGATGACCTGACCATCTACGTCCGCCAGCACCACGTCGACGCCGCGCTCACCGCGCTCGGGGAGACAGCGCTCACAAGTCACGAAACGTCAGCGGGTTGATCCCGCCAGCGTCTGCCGTCGTGGTCGTCCCGGCCCACGACGAGCGCGACACGATCGGTAGCACCCTCCGCGGCGTGGTCACCGCGCTCCGGCATGCTCGACGGCAGCGACTCGTCAGCAACGCGACGATCCAAGTGGTCGCCCACCGGTGTGCCGATGACACGGCTGCGCTCGCGCGAGCCCGGCTCCGCCTCGTCCGAGGCGCTCGCGTGGTCGTGGACGACAGGTCGGCCACGATCGGCCAGGTGCGGGACCGGGGTGCGCGGGACGGCCTTGCTCAGCTGGCGTCGTCGCCTGCGTCGACGTGGGTGCTCTCCACCGACGCGGACACCAGCGTCCCCCGCGACTGGGTGGCGCGCGTCCTGACGTCGGCAGCCCAGCACGAGGCGGCCGCCGTCGTCGGCGTCGCGGGGCTGGACCGGTTCAGGGGTACGCCGGCCGCGCTGGCGGCGTACGACCAGCTGATCGCGGCCAAGATGAGGCGGGGCGACCCCCTGCACCAGCACGATCACGTGTACGGCGCCAACCTGGCGGTGCGCGCAGACGCGTACCTCGGCGTCGGTGGGTTCCCGCACATTCCACACGGCGAGGACCAGGACCTGGTCGACCGGCTGATCGCAGCCGGAGCCCGCGTGCTGAGAACGACCGACATCTCGGTCAGCACCAGCGGGCGACTGGACGGTCGGGCCAACGACGGTCTCGCCGACCTGCTGCGCAGCTTGGACGAGAACACTCAGGTTTCCGAACGCCCGAACTTGGGCACCACGACCTGAGCACGTGAATGCGCGGACCACTCCACCTACCGTGAAGGGATGACCTCCATGAACGAAAGCACCTTCACCGTCCCGGGCCTCTCGCTCCGTGACGGTCACCGAGTGGCGATGGCCCTGCAGGACCGTCTGCACGCCCTCAACGATCTCCAGCTGACGCTCAAGCACGCGCACTGGAACGTCGTCGGCCGCGACTTCATCGGCGTCCACGAGATGCTCGACCCGCAGATCGAGCTCGTCCGAGCCGCCGTCGACGCCACCGCGGAGCGGATGGCGACGATGGGCATCGCCCCGATGGGGACGCCGGGCGCGATCGTCCGGGACCGCGGCTGGGACGACTACTCGCTCGGCCGGGCCAGCACGGCGGAACACCTCGCGGCGCTCGACCTCGTCTACACGGGTGTCATCGGCGACCACCGCAAGGCCATCGAGATGGTCGGCGACATCGACCCCATCACCGAAGACATGCTGATCGGTCAGACCGCGCAGCTCGAGCAGTTCCAGTGGTTCCTGCGCGCGCATCTGGAGTCGGCCGCCGGTGACCTCGAGACGAGCGGTGCCAAGACCGAAAAGGCCGCAGCTCGCAAGGTCACCAGCGCAAGGAGCAAGCGGACCAAGAAGTCCGCCTGACGGAGCGTGGCGTCGGCTGTCCCGCGCCTCAGCCGGCGGCGTGGCAGCGGACTACGGGAGCGTCAGGATCTCGGCGCCGGTGTCGGTGACGACCAGCGTGTGCTCGAACTGGGCCGAGCGGCGGCGGTCCCTGGTGACCACGGTCCAGCCGTCGTCCCACATGTCCCACTCGATGGTGCCGAGGGTCAGCATCGGCTCGATGGTAAACGTCATACCGCGCTCGATCACCGTGTCGAACCGTGGGTCGTCGTAGTGGGGGATGACGAGCCCGGAGTGGAACGTCGTGCTGATCCCGTGGCCGGTAAAGTCCGTGACGACGCCGTAGCCGAAGCGCTTGGCGTAGGACTCGATGACGCGACCGATCACGTTGACCTGACGACCCGGCTTGACCGCGTTGATCGCGCGGCGAAGGGACTCCTCGGTGCGCTCCACCAGGAGGCGACTCTCTTCATCGACGTCGCCGACCAGGTAGGTGGCGTTCGTGTCGCCGTGGACGCCGTGGATGTAGGCCGTCAGGTAGATGTTGCAGATGTCACCGTCCTCGAGCCGGCGTCCGTCGGGGATGCCGTGGCAGATGCACTCGTTGACCGACGTGCACAGCGACTTCGGGAAGTTCTTGTATCCGAGGGTGGACGGGTACGCGCCGTGGTCGCAGAGGAACTCGTGGCCGACGCGGTCGACCTCGTCGGTGGTGACGCCGGGCGCGATCACCGATGCCGCTGCGCGCATGGCCTGGGCGGCGATCTGTCCGGCGATGCGCATCTTCTCGATGGTCTCGGCGGTCTGGACGTCACCGCCGCTGTGCGGGGCCGGTCGTGGCTTGTCGACATACTCGGGTCGCTCGATCTCCGGCGGCACCGAGCGGCGGGGCGAGATGGGTGCGGCGGTCAGGACAGTCACACGAGCGAGTCTAGTTGTGTAGTTTCGAGGTATGGCAGACCACTACTACTACTGCGTCAAGCACCACGCCGTCGAAGGGGCCGACGGGTGTACGGCGATCGACCGGCTCGGCCCCTACCCGACCCGCGGGGCGGCCGAGCACGCGTTGGAGACGGCCAAGAAGCGCAACGAGGAATGGGACAACGACCCGGCCTGGAACGACGACTAGTGGTCCCTTGGCGGTTCGCCGCGTGGCTGCGGCCGTGAACCTGCCGTCGCTGCCGGCCGCAACCGGCTGGCGACGCTGGGGACCCTGGACCGCGATGGCGGCGATGGCGGTCGCGTTGTGGTTCTACGGCTTCGTCGCGCTGGTGGCGCCGTGGTGGGTCGTCCCGCTCATGCTCGCGTTGTGGGCGGCGCTGCTCATGGTTGCGGTGCGGAACTTCGCCCGCCGGCCGTGGGTGTCCCTGTTGACTCCGGTGGTGGCGATGGCGCTGTGGTTCGCGATCGTCAGCGCCGGCGGGGCCTGGTGGGGCTGGTCCGCCTGACGCGCTAGAACGTGTGCTCGTCGCCCGGGAAGGTGCCTGCAGCGACGTCAGCGGCGTAGTCCTGGGCGGCCTTGAGCAGGATGCCGTGCAGGTCGGCGTACTGCTTGACGAACTTCGGCATACGACCGGTGCGGAGGCCGGCCATGTCGGTCCACACCAGCACCTGCGCGTCGCAGTTCACCCCGGCGCCGATGCCGATGGTCGGGATCTCGAGGCGCTTGGTCACCTCGGCGGCGACGTCTCCCGGCACCATCTCCATGACGAGAGCGAACGCGCCCGCGGACTGAAGAGCGAGCGCTTCGTCGATGACGCGTTCGCCGGCGTCACCACGACCTTGGACGCGGTAGCCGCCGAGGTTGTGCTCCGACTGCGGGGTGAAACCGATGTGGGCCATGACGGGGATCCCGGACTCGGTCAGCTTCTGCACCTGGGGGACGACGGGCAGGCCCCCTTCGAGCTTGACCGCGTGGGCGTTGGCTTCCTTCATGAACCTGACTGACGTATGGAACGCCTGCTCGGGGCTGGCTTGGTAGGAGCCGAACGGGAGGTCGGCCACCACGAGGGCCCGCCGTACCGACCGGGTGACGGCACGGACCAGCGGGATGAGCTCGTCGACTGTCACGGGCAGCGAGGTCTCATTGCCGTAGACGTTGTTGCTGGCCGAGTCGCCCACGAGCAGGACGGGGATGCCGGCTTCGTCGAACGTCTGGGCGGCGTACTGCTCGTAAGCGGTGAGCATCGCCCACTTCTGGCCGCGCTGCTTCATCTCGAGCAGGTGGGGGATGCGGACCCGCTTGGTGGCGGGGCTGGCGGAGGCGTTGGTGCGCCCGGCGGAGGCGTTGGCGGGCGAGTCGGCGGGCGAGTCGGCGGGAATGCTGGTGGACTGCGGACCGGTGCCGTACGGCGCGGGCATCTCGCTCATGGCGACCTCGTTGTCAGCTCTCGAGGCTCCCTAGTGAAGTCCCCGGACCAGTCTTCAGACTGACACGCTCCGACGCCCCCCGCGACTCTTCCCTCATGTCTCGTCGGTCACATTCTGTCCGCGCCGTTTGCCTAGTGAACAAGCCACCTGC
>JANLYC010000026.1:0-1682 GCA_031365435.1 Nocardioidaceae bacterium | reverse complement strand
GGGAACGCGCGCATCCAGGTCTTGAGGACCGGGTCCTGCTCGTCCCACTGGTAGAGCGTGACCTCGCCGGTGTAGGCGTCGACGGTCGCCTTGACCGAGTTGCGGATGTAGTTCACCCGCTCGACGGGGGTGATGAGCTGGTTGGTGCCGGCCAGGGTGCGCGAGTCCGCCGTGACGTCCTCGAGGGTGCTGCGCGTCGAGTAGGGGTAGCCGTTGCTGGTCGTGTAGCCGTCGACGATCCACACGATCTTCTTGCCGACGATCGCCGGGTACGGGTCGCCGTCGAGGGTCAGCCAGGGAGCCACCTTCTCCACGCGGTCCTTGGGCTCGCGGACGTAGAGGATCTTGGAGTCGGCGTTCACCCGGCCGGACAGCAGGATGTTCGCCTCCTGGTACTTCATCGCGAACAGCAGCTTGTGCCAGGCCGAGCCGACGGGGACGCCGCCCGTACCCCGGTAGGTCGTGTTCCGCTGGCCGGAAGGGGCGCTGTCGTCGGGGAAGTCGAGCTCGGTCGGCGTCGAGCCCTGAGGGCCGCCGACGATGCTGTAGGTCGGCGACTCCTGGCCGAAGTAGATCCGCGGCTGGAACCCGGTGCCGAGCGGCCCGATCGGCGGGATGTCGGAGGACACGAACGCCGGGCGGCCGCCGCTGGTCTCGTTGCCCGGCGCGGCGACGAACCCGAAGCCGTGGGTGTACTGCGTGTGGTCGTTGATCCAGTTCCGCTGCTGGTTCGGGATGCCACCGAGGCTGACCTCACGGACCGCCATCACGACGTCGCGGCGGACGCCCTTGATCGTGTACCGGTCGAGGTCCAGCGAGTCCGGGAAGTCGTAGTAGGCCTTGATCTGCTGGAGGTTCTTGTACGTCGAGCTGAGCAGCTGCGGGTCGAGCAGCCGGACGTCGTCGAGGATGTCGGCGTCGCTCGCGAGCTGGGTCTGGTCCGGCGTCAGCGCCGCGTCATAGCCCTTCTGGATCTCGACGTCGTTGATGCCGTAGGCCAGCCGGGTCGCCGCGATGTTGCGCTTGATGTACGGCGCCTCCTTGGTGTCCTGCGACGGCGTCACCGTGAAGCGTTGAACCAGGGCCGGGTAGATCCCGCCGATGAGCAGCGCGGACAGTAGGAGCAGGCCGACCCCGATGCCCGGCAGGATCCACGTCCGGCGCACGATGTTCGCGAAGAACAGCACCGCGCAGATCAGCGAGATGATCGCCAGGATGGTGCGGCCCTGCAGGACCGCGTTGACGTCGGTGTAGGTGAGGCCGGTGAAGTCGGTCTTGTTGATCTGGTGCTCGCCGACCGCGAGCCCGTAGCGGTCCAGCCAGTAGGCGATCGCCTTGAGCAGGACGAAGACGCCGAGCAGCACCGACAGGTGCACGCGCGCGGCGGGGGTGGCCCGCTCGCCGAGGAACGCCTGCAGGCGCAGGCCGCCGTAGAGGTAGTGCGTGACCGCCGCGGCGATCAGGCTGACGACGACCATCGCGAAGGCGAAGCCCAGGACGAAGCGGTACCAGGGCAGGTCGAAGGCGAAGAACGAGATATCCCGGTGGAACTGCTCGTCCTTCTGGCCGAACGGCACCGCGTTGCGCCACTGCAGGTAGGTGCGCCACTGCCCCGCGGCCGAGGACCCGGCGATCAGGCCGAGCAGCGTGACGACGACGCCGACGACGACCCGGCGGTAGGG
>JANLYC010000021.1:0-7285 GCA_031365435.1 Nocardioidaceae bacterium | reverse complement strand
GGGTTGATGTCGATGGCGGCCCCGTAGGCGTGCGCGGACCAGGATCGGCTCCCGGCGACCCGGCGACAGTTGAAGCCCGAGGTGTTGTTCGCCGCCATCGACCGGTTGTCGTCCCCGCCGTAGTCGTCAACCAGGCGCATGCGCCTGATCGGCCAGCGAGCGTCGTACAGCCGCTGGAACACGGATGCCACCTGCGCTGCGTAGTCCTTGTGGATCATCAGCTCACCGGTGTGCGGTTTGCCGTCGAAGCCGATGTAGCTCATCCGCAGGTGGCGCAGCTCCGTCAGCGGGACGGGGCAGTCGGGCCCGTGGATCATCCTCAGCTGCTGCAACAGCGCGAGCCCGATCCGGCTGACCGACGACGAGTATGCCGGCAAGGGCGCTTCGCTCCTGTTCGAGGCGAGAGCGGTACAGCCGTGCAGCAGCCGCCAGTCGGCGAGCGCAGTGGCACGGTCCGCGCCATGCAGGGGGACCGGACGTCCGTAGTTCATGATCCGCGCGGGAGCCCACCGGTCGGCGACGACCTCGCCGTCGCGGATGGTGAGCCGGAGGACTCCCGTCTCGGGTTCGTGGTTGTGGTACCAGAGGAAGTTCCCGAGGCCGTAGTCGACGTAGGTATCGCCGAGCCATCCGGAACCGAGCAGCACATGGGCGTGGCTGCCGACGATGACGTCCGCGCCCGCGTCAGCCAGGGCTCTTGCCGTCGTCCGCTGTTGGTGGGTCGGACAGCCGCGAAGCTCAGCACCCCAGTGCATGTAGACGACCACGACGTCGTCCCGCCGGCTGGCTGACCGGACCGCAGCGAGCAGGGCGCGCGGCCGGTCGGCATGTGCGGCGGCGAGTCCTGGCGTGGTCGGTCCGGCTGCCCAGACACTGCTCGAGCCTTCTCGCATGGAGGCATCGGCGCCGAAGAAGGCGAAGCTCGTGCCCCGGACCGTCACCCGGTACGGAGTGAATGCCGACTCTCGGTCGCGCCCGATGCCGACGACGGCGATCGGCCCGGTGCGGCCGGCGGCGAGCGTGTCGCGCAGCCCGACCGGTCCGTAGTCGGCACCGTGGTTGTTGGCCACGGTGACCACGTCGATGCCGGCCGCAGCCAGGACATCGAGTGCCGCCGGCAAGGTGCGGAACCAGTAGCGCTGACCTGACGCTTCGAGCTCCTTGGCCTCCGGCGTACCGCGGCTCGTGATCGCTGACTCCAGGTTGACCATGGTCAGGTCGGCGTCCTTCAGGGTCTCGGTGATGGGGCCGAGCGCTCCCCGCGGGTGGTCGAGCAGGGCCGCGAGCTGGAGCTGGAAGTGCATGTCTCCGGCGAACGCCAGTGTGACCGTGCCGCGCGGGCCTGCTGACCCTGGCAGGGGGTTGCCCGCAGGGTCGTCGACCACCTGGGTCGTCTGCGACGGTGACCCGACCCTGGGTTGCTCGTCGTGCCTCACCCACGCGGCTGCTGCCGCCGCGACCAGGCTGATGCAGCACAAGCCGGCGAACACGCTCACCGAGGCACGACGTGGCACGACGCGGCGCATGATGGTCTAGCCGTTCACGTTCGCGACGAACTCGACGGTCTTCGCCATGCGAACGAAGTCGGCTGCGTTGATGGTGTGGCCCGGTACCAGTTTGACCGCGGCCACGACCCGCTGACCGTCAACGTCGATGATCCAGAGCCGGAACACAGTGCCGGGTTGGTCGGCCTCGTACGGGAACGCGCCTGTGGGCTTGATCGTCCACAGGGTGTACCGCCCGCCGTCGCACGTGCTCAGGTCTCGAGGCGCCGTTATCTCGAGATAGCTACCGCTGTGGCCGTGCAAAGTGACTGGCCGGGCGGCCGGTTGCTGAAGGGGAAGCTGGGCGGTCAAGGCGTTAGCCAGGTCCTGGACCGTCGGTCCGGGCTTGACCAGCCGACCCGCTCCGCAAGGCTGTGTGTCCACCCGGTCCACGTCGCCGAAGAACATGAGGTCGCCGTACGCGGTCCCGTTCCGGCCGTTTTCGATCACCCACCCGCCTGGGGTGATGAAGCCCTCGGGTACGTCGACAAGGGCGTCGATGGGGTAGGTCCGGTCCCAACGGATCAGGGGCACCCGGTGGCGGCCCGGGCTGATGGAGCCCTCATAGTCCCTGAGCGACGTGGGTCCCGAGCTGGACGGCTCTCCGGTCGACGGACTGCCCGTGCTCGCCTCAGCGGGCTTGGGTGTGCCATCGCTGCAGGCGGTGAGCAGGAGCGACGCTGCCGCCAGGAGTGGCAGGAAGTATCGGGCTGGGTGTCCGGTCATGATGGCCTCCGCGGTTGAAGTAGGTGGTCTCTCCCGTTGTGCCGCCGACCGGTTCCGACTCGCCTCCGGAGTGGTATCGGTCCGGTATCGGGGCCGTTGACGGGCGCAGCGAGGAGGTCGACAGTCGGGGCATGGGTATCGCCGTGCTGGGCCCGCTCCAGGTCGACGGGCAGGTGAACGGCCTGAGTCCCCGTGACCGGGTCGTGCTGTCCGCGCTGGTCGTACGATCCGGTGAGCCCATCAACACCGAGACGCTGGCCGATGCGCTCTGGGGAGACGGCCTGCCGACGTCGTGGGCCAAGGTTTTGCAAGGCTGCGTCGTGCGTCTGCGCAAGCGACTGGGCAGCGCCGCCATCGTGTCGGCGCCCCACGGCTACCGCCTGGCGCTCACCGACGAGGAGCTGGACCACCGGGTTTTCGAGCGGCTGCTCGAACATGCGCGAGAGGCATTGGCCGGGGGCGACCCGGCGCGGGCGTCGTACGTGGCCCAAGAGGCGCTGCAGCTGTGGCGCGGACCGGCGTTGCCGGACCTGGAGGAGTGGGAGCCGGGCCGGGTTGAGACGATCCGGCTCGAGGGACTGCGGATGGACGCCGAGGAGCTGCTGGTCGAGGCGGAGACCGCTGCCGGCCGGGCGCCTGGGGTGCTGGAGCGGGCCAGGGCACTGGTGGCGCAGGCGCAGTTCCGGGAGCGGCGCTGGGCGTTGTTGGCACGGGCGCTGCACCAGTCGGGCCGTCAGCCGGAGGCGCTCGGTGCGGTCACGAGAGCGCGCGCGATGCTGGTGGAGGAGTTCGGTCTCGATCCGGGCCGCGAGCTCGTCGACCTCGAGGCGCTGCTGCTTCGGCAAGACCCGTCCTTGTCGCCCGCAACGTCGACGGAGGTCAGCGCCACCTGTCCGTACCGAGGCCTGCTGTCCTACGACGCCGCCGACGCGGACTCCTTCTTCGGCCGCGAGGACGACATCGCCGCCTGCCTGCGACGGCTGCGCGACTCGGGAGTGCTCGCGGTGACAGGACCGTCGGGGGCCGGGAAGTCCTCACTGGTGCGTGCGGGGGTGGTGGCGTCGCTCGTTCGGAGCGGGATCCCGGTGCTCGTCACCACGCCCGGCGTGCACCCCTGTGACTCGATTGCCGGGCTGAAGCCGCGCGGACGGCAGACCCTCGTCGTGGACCAGACCGAGGAGGCGGTCACTCTCTGCGCCGACCCGGAGGAACGGGTGCGGTACTTCGCGGCCCTCGCGGTGCACGTCGGCTCCGGTGGGGCGCTGGTCCTGGCGCTGCGGGCGGACCATCTGGGCGACCTGGCGCCGTACCCGGAGATCGCCCGGGTGCTGGAGGACGGTCTGTACCTGCTCGGTCCGTTGAGCGAGGCCGGGCTCCGCAGCGCGATCGAGGGTCCCGCGCGACGTGCCGGGCTGCGGCTCGAGCCCGGGCTGGTCGACCTGCTCGTCCGGGACGTCGAAGGTGAGCCGGCCGCGCTGCCGCTGCTGTCCCACGTGCTCCGAGAGACGTGGGAGCGTCGCGAGGGCCCGACCCTGACCGTTGCCGGCTACCGGGCTACCGGCGGGATCCGGGAAGCGGTCTCGCGTACGGCCGAGTCGTTGTACGACGCGATGGACCCCGCCGAACGCAACCGGCTCCGCAGCCTGCTGCTGCGGCTGGTCATGCCTACGGAGGACGGTGACCCGGTCCGCGCCCGTGTTCTCAGAGTCAAGGTCGCCGTGGACTCGGCCCACGAGAGGCTTGTCGAGCAGCTGGTCGCGGCGCGACTGGTCAGTGTCGACGGGGACACCCTTCAGATCGCCCACGAAGCACTCGTGCGGGTGTGGCCGCGGCTGCGCGGCTGGCTCGACGATGACGTCGACGGCCAGCGGCTGTTCCGCCACCTCGCCGGATCTGCTGATACCTGGGAAACCATGGGGCGCCCCGACAGCGAGCTCTATCGCGGCACCCGCCTGACTCGGGCACTGGCCTGGCACGACCTCGCTGCCCCGGACCTGGACGAGACCGAGGCTGCCTTCCTGGACGCATCGGCCGACCTGGCCGCATCCGAACGCCGCGATGCCGAGACACGAGTCGCTCGCGAGCGCACGTTCAGCCGTCGGCTCCGAGGAGCGCTGGCCGGAGTCGGCGTGCTGCTGGTGCTGGCCCTGGTCGCCGGCATCGTTGCGGTGCGCTCCGCCGATCAGGCGGCCCGCGAGCGCGAGCGCACCCAGGCCGCGGCCCAGCTGGCCGAGGCCCGGCGCGCCGGTGCGCAGGCAGCAACGCAAGAGAACATCGCCACCGGGCTGCTCCTCGCCGTCGAGGCGCTACGGGGCGACAACTCTGCACAGGCCCGGGACAACCTGGCCGCGACGCTCACGAAGGCAGGACCGCTGGTCGGCGTTCGCGACGCCGGCGGTCTGGCGGTCTCGATGTCGGCGAGCCCGGACGGATCCCTGCTGGCCGTGAGCCCCGCGCCGGATGCCGACGAACCTTGGGTTCACCTCTACAAGGCCCCGTCACTGCGACCCGCCGAGTTCGCAGACACCACCCCGCCGGCCAGCATCATCCGGTTCTCGCCCGACGGCAAGCAGCTCGCGGTCGCCGTCAACCAGTGGGTTCCGGACCGGCAGTCGCAGGTTCCGCGGATCGACAAGCTGCCCCTTCGGCTGTACGACATGCCCGGTGGCACCTTGGCCCGTCAACAGCTCGGCGGCTGGCGCGCGGGCAGCAGCATCGAGTACGCGCTGGACTACAGCGACGACGGCCGCAGGATCGCGGCTCTGGTCCAGCGCTTCGACAGCAGCACTGGGCGGTTCACGGGAATCGGCGAAGCGACGGTCTGGGCGCTCGCGCGCCCGGCTCGCCCGATCCTGCGGGTGCCGATGCAGGAGTACGCGGAGGTCGCTCTCAACCGCGACGGGACCAGGCTCCTCGCGGCCGGGAAAGGCGCCACCCCTCTGCGCGTGTACGACGTCGACACCGGCCGGCTGGTCAGGTCTGCGCGTGTGCCTGGTCTGAGGCACACGCAAGCAGGTGATGTCGAGCTGAGCCCCGACGCGACGACGATCGCGGTGGCCGTCGGCGACCGGGTGGTTCGCTTCGACAGTCGCACGTTGGCACAGCAAGGCACGGTGCTGCGAGGACACACCGCGAACGTCACTGACGTTGACTACTCCGACGACGGTCGGTTCGTGACGGCCGTTTCCGATGACAACAGTGCGGTCATCTGGAACGCCTCGACCGGGGCCCTCCTGCACCGGTTCCCCACGACAGGAGGCTGGTCCAGCGAATATGCCCCCGACGGCCGAGTCCTCTACGTCCAAGGCACCGACAACCAGCTGTTGGCCCTTGCGGTCGACCCCGGAGGAACCCTCCTGACACTCGGCGAAGACTTCCCCGCGACCGTCCAGGAGAGCTATGACTTCTCGCTGCCCGGACCGGGCGGGGATCGGTTGGCGAGAATGCAGGCGCGTCGGCTCTGGTTCGTCAACACCAGCACCGGCGACCAGACCATGCGCTCGCGGCCGTTTGACGTCTGGGGCTCACGGTGGTCACCGGACTCGCGCAGGTTCCTGACCTTCGGTCCCGACGGCATGCTGAGGGTCTGGGATGCGACGTCAGGTCGGCTGGTGGCACGTCGACCGCACCTGACCGACTCACTGCCGGTGGCGTTCAGCCAGGACGGAACACGGATCTACGCTCCGGACGGCGACGGGAACCTCGAGACCCTTGACACCGACACGCTGCGACCGGTGCAGCAGGTGCCCAGCGACGGCGGGATCGGCAGCCTGCAGGCCAACCCTCGAGACGGGTCCTTGCTGGTGCTCAAAATCGACGGGTCGGCGGTCCGCATGGACCCCGCGACAGGGGACATCAGCGCCGAGGCACCCCCGGGCACGCTGTTTCCCCAGCCGGCGCTCACGGGTGTGTTCTCGCCCGATGGCTCCGTCCTGGCCACCGCTGACGCGGCCGGCACCATGCGACTCCTGGACGCCAAGTCACTGACGTGGGTCAGCCGGAGCTCCGGCGCCGTGTGGGGGTACGACCGCGACTACGCACCGGATGGCAGCCAGATCGCGGCCGTCAGAGCGGACCGTATCTCTTTGTGGAACGGTCACACGGGCGCTTACGAGGCGAGCCTGCCGCTGCCCGTCAACGCTGGTTCGGTCTCCATCGCCTATCTCGACGACAGCTCGGGTCTGGTCATCGCCGCCTCGAACGGGAGGACCTGGACCGCGGACACCCGCACGAGCACCTGGACCGACCGTGCCTGCGCGACGGCAGGTCGCAACTTCACGCGCGACGAGTGGGCACAGTTCTTCCCTAGCCGCCCCTACCAGGTGACCTGCGCCGAGTGGCCGGCGGCAGGCTAGGCAGTCCGCACCGGTCCACCTGGATGCTCGGTGCTGCGTCGGCGAACACCGCTCCGTCGAAACTCGCTCTTGCCAGGTCGCAGGCACAGGTGCACTATGCGCTGAGGAAAGACCGGGGCAATTCGCTGAGGAAAGGACGGGTCATGCCCGAATTCATGGACGTGCACACTGGCATGAACGGCATCACCGAGGAAGGTCTGCACGCGGCACACCAGGCCGACCTGGACATCCAGGACGACGAAAACGTCAACTTCAAGAAGGCCTGGGCCGACCCGGCGTCCGGCATGGTGTTCTGCCTGTCCGAGGCTCCGAACGCCGAGGCGGTCAAGAAGATCCATGAGCGAGCCGGTCACCCGGTCGACCAGGTGTACGAGGTCCCCGTTCAAGCCTGACCTCTCGGGCGGGTGCGGGACCGCGCTACGGTCGGCGGCATACCCGTCGCCGTCCGAGGAGTCCCAGGTGTGCGTGCCCGCTGATGCCGAGCTGCCCGACCTCGGCCTGCCGTTCCCCCTGCCTGGCGGAGAGCAGGTCGTCCTGACGTCGGCTGATGGCGCCACCTTCTCGGCGTACGTCGCGCACGCACCTGAGCCGACCGGGACGGGTGTCGTCGTCCTCCCTGACATCCGCGGGCTCTTCTCTTTCTACGAGCGCCTCGCCGAG
>JANLYC010000239.1:0-1993 GCA_031365435.1 Nocardioidaceae bacterium | reverse complement strand
TGCCGTCGTGGTGGCGCTGGTCATGCCCTACCGGTTGCCGGTCCGGATGCCGGGCGTCGACGCGACCACGACGATCCACGCCCGCGCGGCAGCCGCACTCCCGATCTACTGATCTCGGCCTCGCCCGCGCACCGACGTGAGGGCGGGCGCAGCCAGCGGATCAACGAGCGATGTGAGTCCGTGTTAGTAGCCGTAGATGACCGCATGGACCCGGTCGCGGACACCCAGCTGCATGAGGACTCGACTGACGTGCGTCTTGATCGTTGTCTCGGACACGACGAACGTGTCGGCGATCTCGGTGTTGGTCAGGCCGCGGGCGATCAGCTCGAGCGTCTCGCGCTCACGCTGGGTCAGGCTCGCAAGACGAGCATCGTCTGCCTCGTTGTCGGCCGGATGGCGTGACAACGGGGGGCACGCGCCTGCACTGCTGAGCTGGCGGTCCCTTCAAAGCAAGAGTCCGGGGAGGATCGGTGGGGTGTGAACCCCGGTGATCCTCCCCGGACTGCAGTCGGCCGACATGGCCGGTCAGGCGGCGCGGTGGCTGCGGGCCAGGCCCCACCACCAGTGATGTTTCGACGGCCGCGTCGTGTCGGACGTCGTACGCCAGCTGGCTGAGACGCGGCGACGCTGCTCAGCGTCCCGGATGAGCTCGTTGCGCTGTGAGCTGGCGATGTCCAACAGGATCGATCCGGTGTGAAGCGGGTACATGGTGTCTCCTCGGGTAGGCGTTTCGCTGTTGATGAGACGACTCTGCGCGTAAGGCAGGGGGCTGGACATCGGTACGATGACCTATCTCTGGAGCACCTGATGGCCTTAGGTGGCCGAACTCGACACGACTACCTCAGAAGACGCGCTGACCTGGGAAAACGGCCCGAGATCCGAAGGGCAGGTTGGCTCTACGTGTTACATCTGAGCGCATCGATGTAGTGCCTCTGTCACACTGCCGTTACACTGGCATCCATGTATGGAAATGACTTCCAGGCACCCGACGCTGCCGACGAGTCCGGGCCGGGTCCCGACGTCGCGGCTGGTCGCGTCGAGGCAGCCGAGCTCGACGCCGAGTTCCAGGCGATCATCGACGGCGACGGTCGCATCGAACCGCGCGACGCGATGCCGGAGGCCTACCGCAAGAACCTGATCCGGCAGATCGCGCAGCACGCCCACTCCGAGATCATCGGCATGCAGCCCGAGGGCAACTGGATCAGCCGCGCGCCGAGCCTGCGCCGCAAGGCGATCCTCATGGCCAAGGTCCAGGACGAAGCCGGCCACGGTCTGTACCTGTATGCCGCCGCCGAGACCCTCGGCGCCGACCGGGCCGACCTGCTCGACATGCTGCACAACGGGCGCCAGAAGTACTCCTCGATCTTCAACTACCCGACCCTCACCTGGGCCGACATGGGCGCGATCGGCTGGCTCGTCGACGGCGCGGCGATCGTCAACCAGGTTCCGCTGTGCCGGTGCTCGTACGGGCCGTACGCCCGCGCGATGATCCGCGTCTGCAAGGAGGAGTCTTTCCACCAGCGCCAGGGCTTCGAGATCCTCAACACCCTGTCGCACGGCACTCCTGCGCAGCACGCGATGGCGCAGGACGCCGTCAACCGCTGGTGGTGGCCGAGCCTGATGATGTTCGGCCCGCCCGACGACGAGTCGCCCAACTCTGCGCAGTCGATGGCATGGGGCATCAAGCGGTTCAGCAACGACGACCTGCGTCAGCGGTTCGTCGACATGACCATCCCGCAGTCGCAGGCCCTCGGCCTCACGATCCCCGACCCCGACCTGGCCTGGAACGACGAGCGCGGCCACTACGACTTCGGCGAGATCGACTTCTCCTAGCTGTTCGAGGTCATCAAGGGAAACGGCCCCTGCAACAAGCAGCGCATGGAGCATCGCCGTCGTGCCCACGAGGAGGGTGCCTGGGTCCGTGAGGCGGCGGCTGCCTACGCCGAGAAGCAGGCAGCCCGCCGTGAAGTCGGGACCGCCGCATGACCGACCA
>JANLYC010000215.1:0-4416 GCA_031365435.1 Nocardioidaceae bacterium | reverse complement strand
GCGGCGTCGGCCAGGCCACGGTCGTCTTCCACGGACAGCGTGCCCACGTCCACATCGGGGCGTCCCACCTGGCCAAGGGTCTGCCGCATGCACAGCACATCCACTTCGGTGCGGCCGCCCGGCACGAGTGCCCGACCGTGTTCGACGACAAGAACAACGACCACCGCCTGACCACCACGGACGGCGCACCGGCCTACGGACCGATCAAGAAGTCGTTGACCGTCCGCGGGGACACGAGCCCCAAGAGCGCGCTGGCCGTCGACCGGTTCCCCACCACACCCAAGGGTGTCGAGAGCTACGACCGGAGGATCAACTTCTCCAGCGCCGCCGTCGCCCGGGCGATCAAGAACGGCAAGGGTGTCATCGTGATCCACGGCATCGACTACAACGGGAACGGCAAGTACGACTTCCGTGGCGCCGGCAAGAGCGATCTGGACCCGAAGCTGCCGGCTGAGGCGACTGACCCGGCCGTCTGCGGTGTGCTGCGCGTCAACCGGTAATCATCAAGACGCAGCGCGCGACGCTGCTCAACGCACGAGCGCTCCCACCCGAATGGGTGGGAGCGCTCGCTGGGTGTTTGGACGGGGCCGTCGGGAGGTCCGAGGTGGTCGGGGCGACAGGACTCGAACCTGCGGTCTCCTGCTCCCAAAGCAGGCGCGCTAGCCACTACGCTACGCCCCGGTGTCAGCGAACCGGAGGGGCTCGACTGAACGCCGCACGAGTCTAGGCCATCACCGCGCGGCTCCTCCCAGCCGTGGGGGCGGCGGTGACCTCGACCCGAGATCACGGAGCAGGCGAACCTCGACCAAAAGAACCTCTGCGTCGTCCCACTGGCTCGTGGTGCCGTCTGGCCGCCAGCCCCGATCGGCGTACCAGCGGCGGCTCGCCTCGTTGTCGCGGAGCACCCACAGAGCCGCTCGCCGCATGCCCTGTTCGAGCAGCCACGTCAGCGCCGCGCCGTGGACCGCTCCCCCGGCGCCTCGACCTTGTAGATCGGGATGGGTGTACAGCGCATAGAGCTCACCACACCGCTGCGAGTCCTCGTCGGGGTCGCAGTCCTGCTGCGGGCGATACGGGCCGACGCTCGCGTAACCGGCGACCAGCCCATCGACTTCGACCACCCATGCCGCGACGCCCGGCCAGTCCTTGGTCACGCGGTCTCGCCATCGGTTCTCGAAGTCGTGCACGTCGAGTCCGTCGAGGTATGCCGACGGGACCATCCCGGCATACGCGTGTCGCCAGGTGTCGACGTTGATGCGGGCCAGCCGCGGCACGTCGTCGAGCACCGCGCGTCGTACGAGCAGCGTCACATGGTCCATCGTCTCAGCCCGGCCCGCGCCATCGCGAAGAGCCGATCAACCGCCGCCACCCACGCCCGCCCGGCAGACTGGAGTGGTGAACGAGTCCAGCCAGTCCTCGGTCGACGATGTCGCCGCGGAGAAGCGGGTCAGCTGGGCCGAGCTGTTCTTCGACCTCGTGTTCGTCGTGGCGGTGACGCGTGTCTCGATCCTGATCGAGCACGACCACGGGTGGGGCGGCCTGCTCCGGGCCCTGGTGGTCTTCGTGCCGATCTACTGGATGTGGGTCGGTATGGCGATCCAGGCCAACCGCTACGACACCGGAGCCGTGTGGCTGCGGGTTCGCATGTTCGCGGTGGCGTTGTGCGGGGTGTTCATGGCCCTGTCCCTGGACGAGGCGTACGGGCGGCTGGGTTCGACGTTCGCGTTGGCGTACTGGATCGGCCGCCTCATCCTCGCGGCGGGGTTTGTGGGAACGCCGGTCAAGACCGTCCTGACCTCGACGCCCTATGGGATCAGCCTGCTCGTGAGCGGGCCGCTGCTCGCTTTCGGCGCGCAGCGTGTCGACGTCGACGCCCGCACTGCCGTGTGGGGTCTGGCGGCCCTGATCGACCTCGCGTCGCCGACCTACCTACGCAGCCGGCTGCGTGAGATGCGCGTCGACCCCGGTCACCTGTCCGAGCGCTTCGGACTGTTCGTGCTCATCGCCCTGGGCGAGTCGGTCGTCGCCGTCGGGACCACCACCTCCGCCGAAGAGCTCGGGGTCATCGAGGGTGTCGCCATCGCAGCGGCGTTCGTGCTCGTGTGCGGACTGTGGTGGGTCTACTTCCACTTCGCCGCCGATGCGGTGCGCCATTCGCTCACCACCGCCAGCGTCCAGCTCGACATCGTCAGGCTCGTGCTGTCCTACGGCCACTTGGCTTTCATCGCCGCCGTCATCCTCGTGTCCGTGGGAATGCGTGAGTCGATCGCCCACCCGGCAGCGCCGTTGAGCTGGGCGTTCTCAGGGCTGCTCGCAGGTGGTACGGCGCTGTATCTGGCGTCGTTCGGCTTCACCCGCTGGGCGATGTTCCACCAGATCTCGTGGACCCGGTTGGGGGCGGCCGGTGCAGCGCTGCTGGTGATTCCCATCGGCCCGCACGTTCCCGCGCTCGCGTCGGTCAGCTGCCTGGCAGCCGTGTTGGTGGGCCTGAATCTCGGGGAGTCACGGATCATCGCCCGTCGCGTCCGTCTGTCGAGCGACTAGCCCACGGCTGCGCTGGGTGAGCGACGGGCCGAGCCCGAGTTGGCCCGGTCGCCGGTCGACATGGCACCATGGACGCCGCGCCGGAGTACGCCGTTCGACGCACGCGGGTGTAGCTCAATGGTAGAGCCCCAGCCTTCCAAGCTGGCCATGCCGGTTCGATCCCGGTCACCCGCTCCACCGTTTCCTAGGTCAGCGGCTTGTCGAGTCTCGCAAGTCTCTTGATGTCGAGACCCGGGTTCACGCCGCGTGCCGCCGGCAAGATCGCCAATCTGGCGAGGTGTGATGTTCACCGGATCTGGCCGAGGAGCGGATACCGCGCTGGTCTCCTGCGTATTGGATAGGCAGCACCGTTTCGGGGTTGCGGGACGAGAAGCAGAGGACAAGGCTGAGAGTCTCATGCCCGCATGGGCTCAAGATGCCCCGAACCAGGGAGATTGACGGTGTCTGACGAACCAGCCGGTGTTGTCCCGATGATTGCCTACCGCGACGGCCCGGCGGCTATGGACTGGCTGGCGGCTGCCTTCGGCTTTGGAGAAGAAACCCGCTGGCTGGACGACGACGGCGTCCTCACGCACGGCGAGATGGTGGCCGGTCGAGGACACATCATGCTAGCCACACCTACCCCCGACTACGAAGGACCTCTGCAGCACCGCTCCCACTGTGACCAAGCCGCCGCCTGGTCCCGCTCACCCTGGGTGATCGACGGAGTCTTGGTGTACGTCGACGACATCACGTCTCATTTCGACCGAGCGCGGCGTGTCGGGGCCACTTTGCTTTCAGAGATCGAGAAAGGACCCGAAGATAGCCTGCTGTACCGCGTCGAGGATCTGGAGGGGCATCGCTGGATGTTCATGCAGCACAGCCGGTGAGGCCATCTGGCTGCTCGAGCCAGCCTGCCATCGGCGCCGAGCGATAAGGTCCCTCGGGTCCGGGAGGCCGACTTGCTCCTGGTCGACGGCGGCGACGCAACGTACCTGTGCCACTGGATGCGGGAGTCCGGGCTGGCCGACTTGCTCCCGGCGCTGCCCGACACGCTCTGGGTGGGAATGAGTGCCCGGACTCCCACTTAGACGGTTGGCTCGTGCAGACGTTGCGCCCGTTAGGCGACCTAGCCTTGACGTTGCGGTGAGCGCGAGTAGGTTCGGCCATCGGGAGGCGTCCATGCCTGGTCTTCGTGCACTCGTGCTGATGTTCGCAGCGGTCGCAGTGACCGCCTGCGGTGGTACGGACTCGCCATCCGACTCGCCATCCCCGGCCTCCATCAGTTCGGCGACTGCCGGAGTCTTCAACTCGAAGTTCTACCACTACACACTCAACTCACCGGACTGGACCGGGTACTCCGCCACCACCGCGTGGGACGGCACCGGCTCGCCCGGCGACGGTGACCCGTGGGTTGACACCCTCGCCCAATCACAAGGCCAGCGAGTCTTCGCCTACGGGGAGCCGACGAGCACCACGCTGGAGCGCTTCGTAGCGAAGTCCCGGGCCGTAGGAGCAAGAGCCCGACCCGACTGTGCCAAGCCCGAAGCCACTCGAGCCACGACCATCGACCACGAACCCGCGATCGTGGACGAGATCCACTGCCCAGCCAAGACCGGGGTATTTGCCCTAAGTGCGTACGTCGTCCACGACGGACGGGTGTACGTGATCTTCACCTACGACCAGCCCGGCGACGAAGCCGGCATGCGGGCCTGGTTCGGCGACCTCCTCAAGAAGATCGACCTGAACTGACGCCGGTCTCCACGAGGGCTGGACGCGCCCCTTCACGATGGCTGGGTGATGGCGCGCGCACGTGATGTTCCCCGCCCGCGGGAACCCGGCGAAGGGCGGCGACAACCTAGTACTGCGCCAGCCACTCGCCGACGTGCGCGC
>JANLYC010000213.1:0-1632 GCA_031365435.1 Nocardioidaceae bacterium | reverse complement strand
CGGCTTCGTCTACGGGATCATCGTCACGCAGGCCATCCTGTTCTTCAGCTTCGGGCTCAACCAATGGCTCCAGTACCGGGGTATCGGCCGGTGGACTGACTATGCGTACGGCGAGAAGGCCTATCTCGTACTGAGCCTGGTCGCCAAGTCGTTGCTGGCGTGGCAGATCTTCGGCGGGTCACTCGCCGGCTGACCGACGTCCGGACCTGCATGGCCCTGTCGCCTGAGCTCAGGAGCGGTGCAGCGGCTCGTCAGACGAGGCGGAGGAACGACGTCAGCCAGCGAGCAGCTTCTCCACCTTCGGAAAGGGCCAGCTCGACAGCGCCGTGGACGTCGAGGTCGGCCAGCAGACGCATGACGACGGCGTCCACGGCCGCGGCGTCACCGGTGCCGGAACCTGCTGCCGTATGGAGTTCCTCGAGGCGTTTGCTCGTCGCCGTGAGCTCCTTGGCGTCGTAGTCCCACGACGCGGCCCAGGGTCGATCGAGCAGGTGCAGCCGAACGACCGCGGCTGAGTGTGCGGCCAGCACCTCGTCGACGAGGACGAGGTTGCCGGTGGACTTCGCCATCTTGTGTCCCTTGTAGTGGACCGTGCCGACATGCATCTGCCGGCGCGCGAACGGCGTCACATGGGACACCGACTCGACCATGGCGGACTGGTACGCATGGTGCGGAAAGACGAGATCGTGACCGCCCACGAGCACGTCGACACTCGAGCCGTGGATGGACAACGACATCGCTGCGCACTCGGCGTGCCACCCTGGCCTGCCCCAGCCCCACGGGCTCGGCCAGGCCGGTTCGTGCTCGTCGGAGGACCGCCACACCGGCACGTCGAGCGGGTGTTCCTTGCGCGGGTCATCCGGCTCGTCACCGTGCTGTGAGCTCAGCTCGAGCGCCTCCGCCATGCTGAGCCCGGTGTCCGCGAGAACGTCGTCGGCCCGGAAGTAGACCTGGCCCTCGTGCTCGTACGCCGCGCCAGAGTCGAGCATCGCCTGGCCAAGCTGCTGGACCGCGGCGATGTGGTGTCGCGCACGGGGGGAGTGGTCGGGATTCTTGACCTGCAGCTGGCGCATGTTCTGGTCGAACAGGAACTCCTGGGTCAGCGCGAACTGGTCGTAGGGCTTGCCGCTCTCGTCGGCGGCGTGCGTCAGGACATCGTCGACGTCGGTCACGTTGCGGCAGGTGGAGGTGTGCACTCCGGTCAGCTGCACCACCGCGGCCAACAGGTCGGCCCAGACGAAGGTCGCGGCGTGGCCGAGATGCGTGACGTCGTACGGCGTGATGCCACAGACGTAGATCCGGGCAGTCCCCACGACCGGGAGACCTGCGCGGTTGAGGACGAGCCGAGGTGGTCGGTGCGTGGGCTCGCTCAGGACGCGCCCCGCCATTCCGACGACGCCGGAGCCGGGGGTTCCGTGGATACCCATAGCCCGGATGATGTCAGGGCGTCTGGTCAAAGGAAAACAGGGGTCTCGCCCCGTCAACCTGGATGCCGCTCGTCCGGGAGAACTCCGTCGTGACCGCGAAGCGGTCGCCCCGCACCAGGGTGTGCCGCCATTCGACCGGAATCCCGTCGCTGCAGCCCAGCCTGTCGATGGCAAGGGCAGCCGCGTCGACAGGCATGTGGAGCAA
>JANLYC010000014.1:0-1736 GCA_031365435.1 Nocardioidaceae bacterium | reverse complement strand
GTGGATGGCGTTGAGAGCGCGGCGGTCAGGCAAGGCCCTCGCGAGCTCGGGCATTGCCTGTCTAGTTGAGATCAAACTCGTTGCCTTCGGGGTCGAGCATCGCTACGGCGTAGTGGTTGGCGGAGTCCATCACCCGGAGCTGGGTTGCGCCGGCGGCCACCAACCGGACGGCCTCGTCGTCGATCCGTTGGCGGCGTACGTCCATCGGGACGTCGCTCCCACCGCTGACGCCGAGGTCGAGGTGGAGCCGGTTCTTCACGACTTTGTCCTCCGGCACCACCAGGAACACGATCCGCGGACCGACGCCGTCGGGATCCTCGATCCGGTTCGTCGAATCGGTGACCTCCTCGTCGGGCAGATCGAAGCTGCGCCAGTAGTCCGACCACCGGACGAACGGTTCGGGCGGGTCAGGCACGGCGTAGTGCAGCGCGGTCGCCCAGAACTCCACCATCCGCTGCTCGTCGTGGCAGTCGAACACCACCTGGAACCTCGTCGCCATCATCGGCCTCCTCGTCATCGTGTCCGGGTCGGGCTGCTCGAATCATGTCCCACCCTGGCGACGGTTCGCGCCCCTGGTTATCCGGGCTCAAGGCGAGGACGATCACCATGTGAATGACACAGGACGACTCCGCGACCTCATCCAGGGCTACCGAACCTCCGCGGCTCTCCACGTGGTCGCGGTCCTCGGGATCTCCGACCTCCTCGTGGAGGGCCCACGATCGGTGGACGACCTCGCTGCCGCGGCCGACGTCGATGCCGACGCGTTGGGCCGGGTGCTGCGCGCGTTGGCTGCCGTCGGGGTGTACACCGAAGACGACCGCGGGTGGTTCGCCAACAATGCCGAGAGCAACGGCCTCCGCAGTGGGGTGCCCGGGTCGGTTGCGGCGATGGCCGGCTTCATCGGTCAGTCGGATCACTGGAGCACGTGGGGGCATCTGCTGCACACGGTGCGGACCGGGGAGAACGGCTTTGCTGATCTTTACGGCACCGACGTGTGGACCTACCGGGCGGGACGGCCCGACCAAGCGCGCCTCTTCGACGCCTGGATGGCGGCGAACACCCAGACGATCGCCGCCGCGGTCATCGCGGCGTACGACTTCACCGGTGCACGCGTCGTCGTCGACGTGGCCGGTGGCACCGGAGCCTTGCTGGGCGCTGTGCTCGAGGCGCACCCACAGCTGACGGGCATCCTGCTCGAGCAACCGGAAGTCATCGCGAGGGCAGCCGAGCTCATCGCCACCACGTCCTGGGGTGAACGATGCCAGCTGGTCTCGGGGAGCATGTTCGAGGCCGTTCCGGCAGGCGGCGACGTCTACCTGGTGAAGTCGATCCTGCATGACTGGTCCGACCCCGAAGCCGTCGAGATCCTGTCGTGCTGCCGGGAGGCGATGGCCGGTTCAGCCCGGCTGTTGATCCTGGAACGGCTCCTCGAGGGTCCGAACCGCGGGGCGGAGACGAAGCTCTCCGACCTCAACATGATGGTCATGCTCGGCGGCCGTGAACGCACGTCCGACGAGTTCGCCGCGCTCTGTGCCCGGGCCGGCTTACGCCTCGACCGGACATTGCCGACCGGAACGCCGTGGTTCGTCCTCGAGGCAGTGAGGTCGTAGCGGGCTGGGACTGCCGGCCGGGAATGTGAAGAACCACAAGGTCCTAAGAAGGAGCCACAACTAACGGTTCAACGAACGGGGGCGTGGTTTGCGCTCGGACGAGACGACGATCGCCACGGCGACCAC
>JANLYC010000158.1:0-11862 GCA_031365435.1 Nocardioidaceae bacterium | reverse complement strand
CTCGGCGCCGACGTAGCGGCGATCCGGCCGACCCTCGTGCCAGCGCACGAAGCGGGTCAGCATCTCGAGTGCCGAGTCGTGCTCGCGGGCGGCGATCCACGGACTGTCGAACTGCAGCTGGTCCCACACGGAGTCGAGCAGGTCGACCAGGCCGTCGGAGTCGACGTCGCCGGTCGTCATGTGCTCGGCCAGTGCATGGATGACCGAGCCGAACCCGAGCGAGCTCGACCTGGCCGACTCTCCGGCCGCCTCGCGGGCGAGGAACCAGCGCAGCGGACAGCTGAGCAAGCCCTCGAGTGCCGACGCCGACAGCCGCAGGGGCTCATCGGCGTTCCGGACCGGGGCGTCGTTGGTGGTACGCCGTCGGAGTCCCCACCAACCAGCCGGGTCAGCGGCCGCGACGAGCGGCTCGTCGTCGCCGATGCGCTCAGCCGCCAACGCCGCCAGCCGCGCAGCGGCCGCCTGTCGCATCGGCGTACTTTCGCGCGGATCGGATGCCACCCGCCGCAGCTCGGAGACGACGCCGCCCAGGGACATCGAGCGGGCCGGCCGCCCGACCAGGAAGGTCGGCTCGAGCTGGAGCTCTTCGACCAGCCGAGACGGTTGGTCGCCGTCGGCCTCGGGCGAGGCTACGGCAGTGACGATGAGCCGCTGCCGGGCACGGGTGACGGCAACGTAGAACAGCCGGCGTTCCTCGGCCAGCATCGCGGTCGTGGTCGGCGGCTCGACGAGGCCGTCGGGGCCGAGCCGGTCGGCCTGCAGCAGCGACCCGCGCCGCCTCAGGTCTGGCCAGCTGCCCTCTTGCACCCCGGCCACCACAACGATGCGCCACTCGAGACCTTTGGAGCGGTGGGCCGTCAGCAACCTGACGGAGTCGCCGCGCACTCCGCGCTCGGCCAGCGTGTCGGCGGGAATCTGCTGCGCCTCGACCTCGTCGAGGAAGTTGTCGGCACTCGTGTGCTGCCGCTTCTCCTCGGTGCGGGCGGCGACCTCGAACAGGGCGCAGATCGCGTCGAGATCACGGTGTGCGGCCCGCGCCGCGGCCCCGCCCCGCTCGACCGCCCCTCGCAGCCGGCGCGGCCAACGGGTGCCCTCCCACAAGACCCACAGCGCCTCCTCGGCGGGCCCACCGCGGTCGAGCAGTCGATGGGCGTCATGGATCAGGGTCGCCAGCCGCCGGGGCCTGGCGGCCAGTCGGTCGTCGACGTCGGCCAGGAACGACGGGTCGGCCAGCGCGTCGCGCAGCAGGTCGCCGGACGCCCGAGCAAGCCGCTCCGGGTGGTCGTCGCGGTCACGGTGTCGCAGCAACCGACCCAGCTTGCGCACGGCTGCAGCGTCGAGGTCGCCCAACGGCGACATGAGCAGCATCCGCGCGGTGTCCGGCGTGAGCGACTCTGGGTCGACCGCCGCACGGAGGGCAACCAGCAACGGCAGCACGGCCGGCTCGCGCTGCAGCGGCACCTCGTCACCGGCGACCTCGACAGGGACGCCGGCCGCGACCAGGGCACGCCGCAGACCCGGGATGGACTGCACACCGGACCGCACGAGCACCGCCATCTCGGACCACGGCACGCCATCCTCGAGGTGGGCACGCCGCAACAGATCGGCGATGTGGTCGGTCTCGGCTCCGCTGGAGCTGAACGTGTAGACGTCGACCTTGCCGGGCCCGTAGGGTCCCTCGACGGCCACTGGCTCGCGGAACGTGCGCAGCGCCTCGGCGTCGATGGAACCCTTCATGCCGATCCGATGCGCGATCCGGCGCGAGGCCGTCAGCAGTCGAGGACCGAACCGCCGGGTCGTCGACAGAGCGACGACGTCGGCGGCATAGCCGTCAGCGTGCGGGAACTGCGTCGGGAACTCGAGGATGCCGCGCACGTCCGCGCCGCGGAAGGCGTAGATGCTCTGGTCGGGATCGCCGACGACGACCAGGTCGCGACCGTCACCCGCGAGCGCTTGCAGGAGACGCACCTGGCTGGGGTCGGTGTCCTGGTATTCGTCGACGTACACCGCCTTGAACCGTTGACGCAGCTCGGCCTTGACGTCATCGGTCTCGGCGAGGAGGACTGCCCGGTGCACCAGCTCGGCGTAGTCGAGGACCGCCTCGAAGTCGAGCACCTCGAGGTACTCGGTCATGAAGGCACCCGCTGCAACCCACTCCGGGCGGTCGGCCCCGAGGCCGATGCGAGTCAGCTCCTCCGGCTCGAGACCGAGCTCGCGGGCCCGTGACAGCACCGCGTGGATCTCACGGGCGAAGCCGCGGGTGCGCAATGCGGCGCTGAGGCCGTCGGGCCAGGATCGTGTGGTCCCCTCGAGGGAGTGCTCGAGCAGGGTCTTGATGCGGACGTCCTGCTCCGGAGCGCTGAGCAGGCGCAACGGGGTGAGGTAGAGGTCGGCCGGCTGGTGCTGGCGGAGCAACGCATAACAGAAGGAGTGGAACGTCGAGCTCATCGGCATCGCAGAGGTGCGGCCGAGGCGGGCCGTGATCTTGGTGCGCAGCTCCTCGGCGGCCTTGCGGCTGAACGTCAGGACGAGGATCTCGTCAGGCGACAGGCCGCGACCCTCGACGCGCTCGACGACGGCCTCGACCAAGGTGGTCGTCTTGCCCGTGCCGGGACCGGCCAGGACCAGCAACGGACCACCGCCGTGCTCGACCACCTGGCGTTGGGAGGCGTCGAGATCGGGCCCTGCGACCTGCACTCGCGGAGCCTGCTCGAGGCGATAGGTGACCGACACGCGCCTATTGGACCATCACGGACCGACAGGGCGAAGCACGCGGCGCGCTGTTCCGGGCGCCGAGCGTCGTCGGCGTACGGTCCTGGCATCGCGTCGTGCTCCTCATGGGCCAGCGGTCCACAAGGCACGCGCCAGGTCGACCCTGAGGTGGGCGGCATCGGCGATGTCGCCGCGCAACGGAGTCTCCTCTTCGCGATAGTGCGCAAGCGCCTCCCTCTGGTGCGAGGGCGGCAGGCTGCCGTCGGCCCGGACGACCCGCCACCAGGGCACCGGGGCGCCAAACCGAGACATCACCTGCCCGATCTGGCGCGGACCGCCGCGGCCGACCGCATCTGCGAGGAGGCCGTATGTCGCGACACGTCCCGGTGGGATCTGCTCGACCAGCGAGAGCACCGCCTCGACATACCGCTCCTGCTCGGTCTCATCGGCGTCACCGTGCTGCACTCGCCCAGCCTCGCAGACGGCGACGGGCCGGTCAGTGCGGTCGGCTGATTCTCACCGAGCTGGGAATCAGAGAACGGGGCTGAAGGGCACGGTGCCGGGCACCAACGAGAGGCCGCTCAGACCGGAGTTCGCCTTGGCATAGGTGAGCTCCTTGTTGATGTCGCCGATGTTGTTCGCCGCCGGTAGCGGGGCCAGCTCGATCGTGGACAGCACACCGAGTGCCTTGCCGTTGGCGTCGAGGAACGCGCTGCCGGAGTCACCCGGGATACCCGGCGTCACCGTGTACAGGCCGTGTGACCAGCCGTTGCCGTCGTCGCCGACGCTCACCCCAGTGTGCGGCGACAGAGCCGAGACGCCTGCGCGCAACGACGAGTTGCCGTAGGTGTAGACCTGATCGCCCGGCTGCGTGCCGGTCGTGTTGATGCCCGCAGGTCCACCCCAGAAGGGGATCGAGGGGTTGACGTCCGAGACGTACGCCGGGTCGACCTTGACGAGTGCGAGGTCGTTGAAGGCGCAGGCGTCAGCGTTGGTCTCGTTGTTCTTCTGCATCGTGATCCAGGAGCTGTAGACGAGCTTGCCTGTTCCGACCTGGGTGCCGTCGCTGACGAGGCTGCCGCCCTCGTTGAAGGTCACCGGGGTTCCGAGGGGCAGGGACCCCGAGTCGCAGCCGTTGGTGTCGGTGGCGGCGCCGGTGCCGGCGCAGTGCGCGGCATACCCGACGTACGTGCTGCCGGCGGCGTCGGTGAAGACGTAGTTGGCGGTGCACTGGGCCCCGTCGGTGTACATCATGACGCCGGGGTGGATGGTCGCGCTGGCGGCGGGCGCCCATGCAGTTCTGGCGTGCGTGGCCTTGGCCGGGGCTGCCGTGTCGGACGCGCTGGACGGGCCGGTGACGACGAGCGCAGCGCCGGCGGCGAGCACCCCGGCGGCGACGATGGACCTGGTGCGGATGAGCATTCCTGCTCCCTCCTCGTGGTGCGGGTGGACACGAGCCCCAACGACGCCGGCCGACACCGGTCACGCGACCGCCGTGGTCTGTCTCACCATGTGAGACGGATAGGCTCCCGGCATCAGCCACCGACCCCGCCAGGAGTGCTTGATGAGTTCCATCGCAGCTTCGTTCGTGCTGGACGCGGTGCGTACGCCGTTCGGCCGGCACGGCGGTGCGCTGGCCGGCGTCCGCCCCGACGACCTTGCGTCGACCGTGCTGTGTCGGTTGCTCGAGCGCCACCCCGGTCTCGACCCGGCTCGCATCGACGACATCTGGTTCGGCGACGCGAACGGTGCCGGGGAGGACAACCGCAACGTGGCCCGGATGGCCGCGCTGCTCGCCGGGCTTCCGACGTCCGTGCCGGGCAGCACGGTCAACCGGCTCTGTGGGTCAGGCCTCGAGGCGGTCATCGGCGCCTCGCGCGCAGTCGCCGTCGGAGACGCGTCGCTCGCAGTCGCCGGCGGGGTGGAGTCGATGAGCCGGGCACCGTGGGTGGTGCTCAAGCCCGAGACCGCGTTCACCCGAGGCCATCAGCAGCTGTGGTCGACGACGATCGGCTGGCGGATGGTCAACCCCTGCATGCCGAAGCTGTGGACGGTGGCTCTGGGCGAGGGCGCGGAGATCCTGGCCGACCGGTATGCCATCTCGCGGGAGGCCCAGGACACGTTCGCGGCCCGGTCACACGTCAGGGCCGCCCGTGCCTGGGACGCCGGCCTGTACGCCGATGAGGTCGTCGCGGTGGACGGCGTCGACCTCGACCGCGACGAGAGCATCCGGGCGGACTCGTCGGTCGAGAAGCTCGCCCGGCTGTCGCCGGTGTTCCGCCCCGACGGCACCGTCACCGCAGGAAACGCGTCGCCGCTCAACGACGGGGCCGCGGCCGTGCTGATCGGCGACGAGGCCGGAGCGGCGGCCGTCGGCGTCGAGCCGCTCGCCAGGATCGTGTCGCGTGCCTCGAGCGGTGTCGGCCCGGAGGTGTTCGGCATCGGCCCTGTGCAGGCGGCCCGCGACGCGCTGGCCCGCGCCGGTATCGGCTGGTCGGACCTGGTCGCGGTCGAGCTCAACGAGGCCTTCGCTTCGCAGTCGCTGGCCTGCCTGGCCGAGTGGCCCGACCTCGATCCCGAGATCGTCAACGTCAACGGCGGAGCGATCGCGATCGGTCACCCACTCGGCGCTTCGGGTGCCAGGATCGTGGGTTCCCTCGCCCACGAGCTGAGGCGTCGTGGTGGCGGGTACGGGCTGGCCGCGATCTGCATCGGCGTCGGACAAGGGCTGGCTGTCGTGCTGCAGGCCTGACCGTTCGCGCGAGCGCCTCCGTCGCGGACGCGTCAGTACCCGAGGCGATGCAGGACGTGGGCGATGGCCGGCTCGCTGGCCGCCGCGCGCTCCTGCGCTGAGGCGGTGACCAGGCCGGCCATCTCGCGGATCCCGGCGGTGGCCAGCCGGAACACCAGTGCCCGCGCCACCAGCTGGTACCACTCTGGGTCATCGGCCCACTCGTCGAGGAAGGACACGGGCAGCCCCTCCCAGCGGACCGCGTCCGACGCCGCAACTGCGAGCGCGAGGCCGACCGGCCGGTGGTACGGCGGCCAGTCGATCACCGCCGGCCCGGCGTCGGTCACCAGGACGTTGCCACCGATGTCCCCGTGGATGACCTGCGCCGGAGACCGGACCGGACGGAACACGGCGCGAAGCCGTTCGATCTGGTCCACGGTGCGGGCATCGCCGATGGGTTCGACGTCCTCCCAGGCGACGCGGTCGCCGACGGACCAGGCGTCCGTGCGGTCGTCGAGGAACGCGGGGGGCTCGAGTGAGCTCACCTCGGCGTGGAACGCGTCACTGGCTGTGCGGATCAGTCCCGAGTCCTGACGCATGGTCGCGTCCCGGCCGGGGATGAAACGGTGAGCGGCCCAGCCGGCAAACACCCAGGACTCGTTGGTCGCCCTGATCGGTTCGGGGACGAGGACACCGCAGCCGCTGTCCCAGACGCTGAACACGTCGCAGACCCAGCGGTGCTCGACCGGGTTGTCCGCGGGTTTCAGGACGACCTCGCCGTCGTACCAGGTGCGGTCCTGTCCCCCCGAGAGACGGCGCAACCTGCTCTGGTCCGCGCCAAAGGCCACAGCAACTTCCGGTGGCGGCGAGCTCACGACCCCAGCCTACGGACGACCTGCCGACCCTTGTCGTTGAACCGTGAGTTGTGGCCCCTTGAACCGTGAGTTGTGGCTCGTTGAACCGCGAGTTGTGGTCCGTTGAACCGCGGCTTGTGGTCGCTTTCGGTCAGTACGCCGGCTGGGACGGGTCTATCTGAGCGACCCAGGCCGCCACGCCGCCGCCTACATGGACGGAGTTGGCGTAGCCGGCACCCTTGAGCACCGCCAGTGCCTCAGCAGAGCGCACTCCGGTCTTGCAGTGCAGCACGATCTGCTTGTCGTCGGGCAGCTCGCCGAGGGCCTTGCCGTTGAGGAAGTCGCCCTTGGGGATGAGCACCGAACCCGGGATCTTGTTGATCTCGTACTCATTCGGCTCGCGTACGTCGACGAGGACGAAGTCGCGCTCCCCGCCGTCGCGCTCCTTGAGCCAGTGCTCGAGCGTGACGACCGAGATCGTCGAACCGGCCGCCGCGTCCGCGGCCTCGTCGCTGATCGCGCCGCAGAAGGCCTCGTAGTCGATCAGCTCGGTCACGGTGGGGTTCTCGCCGCAGACCGCGCAGTCGGGGTCCTTCCGGACCGGCAGCTTGCGGTACTCCATCTCGAGCGCGTCGTAGATCATGAGCTTGCCGAGCAACGGCTCTCCGATGCCGGTCAGCAGCTTGATGGCCTCGTTGACCTGGATCGAGCCGATGCTCGCGCACAACACACCGAGCACGCCGCCCTCGGCGCACGACGGGACCATGCCCGGCGGCGGCGGCTCCGGGTACAGACACCGGTAGCAGGGGCTGGTGCCGCCCGGTGCCGCCGCCCAGAACACCGACGCCTGGCCGTCGAACCGGTAGATCGAGCCCCAGACGTAGGGCTTGCCGAGGAAGACGGCCGCGTCGTTGACCATGTACCGGGTGGCGAAGTTGTCGGTGCCGTCGACGATGAGGTCGTACTGCTCGAAGATGCCGAGCACGTTGTCGTTGTCCAGCCGCTCGTCGTGGAGGACGACGTTGACCAGTGGGTTGGTCTCGGCGATCGACTCCTTGGCCGACAGCGCCTTGGACTTGCCGATGTCGCTCTGGCCGTGAATGACCTGTCGCTGCAGGTTGGACTCGTCGACCTCGTCGTACTCAGCGATGCCGAGCGTGCCGACCCCGGCGGCGGCCAGGTAGAGCAGCGCGGGGCTGCCGAGGCCGCCCGCGCCGATCACGAGGACCCGGGCGTTCTTGAGACGCTTCTGTCCGTCCATGCCGACGTCCGGAATGATCAGGTGGCGGCTGTAGCGGCGGACTTCGTCGATCGTCAGCTCGGCGGCCGGCTCGACCAGGGGCGGCAGCGACACGGGTCTTCTCCTCGTATGACGTAGGCGGGCGCGGGTGTGCTCCGCATGACGGGCGCACGTGGATGCAACCACGACCGGCTCCTCCATGTTCCCTGATCCGCCATCCCTCGGACGAGCATCCCGTCATACGGACGGCCGGGGGACGGAGCTTCTCCCGGCTAGGCCAACCAGGCAGACCCCTTGTACCCAAGGCGAGTTTGCCTAGTTCACAAGCCACCTGGCTTGTGAACTAGGCAAACGTGGCGGCGCAGCTGAGCAGGACGCGGTGGGCGGACATCGGGCGGACACGGCGGTGGAAATGGGAGGGTGAAGGTATGGCGGAGAAGGTGACGGTCGAGATCGAGGGGCACAAGCTGGCGCTCTCGAACCTCGACAAGGTGCTCTATCCAGAGGACGGCTTCACCAAGGGTGAGGTGATCGACTACTACGTCAACGTCGGTGCAGCCCTGCTCCCGCATCTCGCCGACCGGCTGCTGACCCGAAAGCGCTGGCCCGACGGCACGGGCAAGCAGCCGTTCTTCGAGAAGAACACCCCGCGAGGCACCCCCGACTGGGTGCGCACCGTCTTCATGGCCGAGCACGGTGACGACGGGGTCGAGTACGTCGTCGCCGAGGATCTCGCCACCCTCGTCTGGCTCGCCAACCTGGCCGCCCTCGAGCTGCACGTCCCGCAGTGGAAAGTCGGCCCCCGGGGTGGGCCGCGCGACCCCGACCTGGTCGTGTTCGACCTCGACCCGGGCGCTCCCGCCGACATCATCGACTGCTGCAACGTCGCGCTCACGCTCAAGGAGCTCCTGACGGCCGACGGCCTGACGGCCTTCCCCAAGACGTCCGGCAACAAGGGCGCCCAGCTCTACGTCCCGATACAGCCGGCGACGGCGCACCGCACGTCCGCCTATGCAAAGAAGCTGGCCGACCAGCTCGCCGCGGCCGTCCCGGACGACGTCGTCTCGTCCATGGAGAAACGCGTGCGCACGGGCAAGGTGTTCATCGACTGGAGCCAGAACAACGCCGCCAAGACCACGATCGCCCCCTATTCGATGCGGGGCATCGACCGGCCGACGGTGTCCACCCCGCTGACCTGGGACGAGGTGGCCGGGGCGACCGAGGCAGCCGAGCTGAGGTTCGAGACGACAGACGTCGTACGACGTCTCGAACAGCATGGCGACCTGCTCGCCGACATGCTCGACCACGCCGCCGCCCTGCCCGACTGACCAGCAGCTGACCAGCGACTGATCTAGCCTCGAGCAGTGACCGTCCACCAGCTGTCCCGAGCCGATGCGCGCCGAATCGCCGTCCAGGCGCAGCTCCTGCAGGAAGACCGGCCGACCGACCTGCATGACCTGGTCCGTCACCTGTCGTTGGTCAAGGTCGAGCCGACGGCCGCCGTGGCACCCACGGCCGATCTGGTCGCCTGGAGCCGGCTCGGATCGTCCTACTCACCGAGGCACCTGACCGCGGCGCTGGAGGCCCAGACCCTCCTGGAGTACGACAGCAACATCCGACCCTGTGAGGACATGTCGCTCTTCCGGGCCGAGATGGCGGAGTGGCCGGGCCGCGGCAAGCTGCTCGAGTGGCAGGAGTCGATCCGCGACTGGGTCGAGGCCAACGACGGATGCCGGCAGGAGATCCTCGAGCTGCTCGACGCCGAGGGGCCGCTCACATCGCGCGAGCTGCCGGACACGTGCGAGGTGCCGTGGCGGTCGAGCGGCTGGACGAACAACCAGAACGTCATCAAGCTCCTCGACTTCCTGGTCGCGCGCGGCGAGGTCGCGATCGCGGGACGCCGGGGCCGAGAACGACTCTGGGATCTCGCCGAACGGGTCTACCCCGACGATCCGGTGACCCCCGCCGACGAAGCCAGGCGCATCCTCGACGAGCGACGCCTGCGCGCGTTGGGCATCGCGCGGGCGAAGGCACCCCAGACGCCGTCGGAGCCGAACCACGTAGGCGACGCCGGTGAGGCGGCCGTGGTCGACGGTGTCAAGGGCTCGTGGCGCGTCGATCCGTCGTACCTGGACCAACCGTTCTCCGGACGCGCTGCCTTGCTGTCACCGTGGGACCGGCTGGTATTCGACCGCCGGCGCATGCTGGACCTGTTCGAGTTCGACTATCAGCTGGAGATGTACAAGCCCGCTGCCCAGCGCCGGTGGGGTTACTTCGCGCTGCCGATCCTGTATGCCGACCGGCTGGTGGGCAAGCTCGACGCCACAGCCGACCGCGAGGCCGGCGAGCTGCAGGTCCACGCGGTCCATGCCGACGTCGACTTCACCAAGGCGATGACCAACGCGGTGCACAGCGAGATCGAGGAGCTGGCGCGCTGGCTCGACCTGGCGCTCGTCGTCGAGAACCCATGACCGAACCGGCTCGATCGGCGGGAACGCCCCCAAGTGACTCGGCGGTAGGATGCGCGGGTGCCCACCGATGCAGGACAGCGACCCCGCACGGGGCGCATGCCGCGCAGCATGCGGCGAGCCCAGCTGCTCGAGTCAGCTCTCGACGTGTTCGTCGCGCAGGGCTACCACGCAGCCGCGATGGACGACATCGCCGATCGGGCCGGCGTCTCGAAGCCCGTGCTCTACCAGCACTTCCCGAGCAAGCTCGAGCTCTACCTGGCGTTGCTCGACAACGCCAGCGACCAGGTCGTCGACGGAGTCCGGAAGGCGCTGGCCGGCACCGCGGTCAACAAGGAGCGGGTGGCGGCCACGACCGAGGCGTTCTATGCGTATGTCGCTGACCCGGGCGGGGCGTTCCGTCTCGTCTTCGAGTCCGACCTGACCAGTGAGCCGGCCGTGCGTGAGCGGGTCGACCGCGTCACACTGCAGTGCGCCGACGCGATCGCCGAGGTGATCGCCGACGACACCGGCTTCCCGCCCGAGGCTTCCCGCCTGCTGGCTGTCGCGCTGGTGGGCATGAGCCAGGTCTCGGCACGCTACTGGCTCAGCGACAACGGTGGTCTGCCCCAGTCCCAGGCGACCGATCTCATCGCAAGCCTGGCCTGGCGCGGTATTCGCGGTTTCCCCCGCCATGACTGACGCATGAGGCGACGGCCGCTTCGACACCCCGGGCAGGCGCCCGGCCGACGCGCCTTGGCGGCGCCGGGACGGACTGCGTCCCCCACCACCGCTTCGACTACTAGGCTGAACACGGACCCCGACGTCAGATCCGGTTCGGCTCGACGTCGCGGCCCCCAACCCGAAAGGACTGTGTGTGGAGGTCAAGATCGGCGTGACCAACGCCAACCGCGAGCTCACGCTCGAGACGAGCCAGACCGCTGACGACGTGCAGGAAGCGATCTCCAAGGCGCTCGCGTCCGAGAACGGCATCGTCTCTCTCACCGACGAGAAGGGCCGTACGGTCTTCGTCCCCGCCGCCAAGCTCGCCTACATCGAGATCACCGGAGAGTCCGGGCGCCGGGTCGGCTTCGGCGCACCCTGACATCACTGTCCGCGGGCCGTTCAGGCGGCCTGCCACCAAACGCTGGACGCAAGGAGGTCAGCCGTGCTGTACGCCGCGATGAGGTTCGTCATCGCGCCGATAGCGCGCCTGGTCTACCGACCGGTCGTCGAGGGCCGTGAGAACGTGCCGCGGCACGGGGCCGTCATCATCGCGTCCAACCATCTGTCGTTCATCGACTCGGTGGTCATCCCGATCGCGGCGCCCCGCCCTGTGCTGTTCATCGCGAAGAAGGAGTACTGGGAGGGCACCGGGCTGCGCGGGGCGTTCCTGCGGGCGTGGTTCAAGGCCATGCGCTCGATCCCCGTCGAACGGGGCACGCACCGAGCCGCCCAGGCATCGCTCGACGCCGCTCTCCAGGTCCTCAAGGACGGTCAGGCGTTCGGGATCTATCCCGAGGGGACCCGGTCTCGCGACGGGCGTCTCTACCGCGGCAAGACCGGGGTCGGCTGGCTGGCCCTCACCGCGCAGGTTCCCGTCGTACCGTGCGCCCTGATCGGAACCGACAAGCTCCAGCCCATCGGCTCCCGCATCCCACGGTTCACGCGGGTGACGGTGCGGTTCGGCAAGCCGCTGACCTTTGCGCCTCCGAGCACCGGTACGACGTCCGCGCAGGCGCGCCGAGCGGCGACTGACGAGGTGATGGCGTGCATCGCGGCGATGTCGCCGCAGGAGCTCGCCGGCGTCTACAACGAGTCACCGTCCTCCGTGTGACCGTCACCCTGATGTGAAAACCCAGGTCAGGCGCGGCAAAC
>JANLYC010000128.1:0-2353 GCA_031365435.1 Nocardioidaceae bacterium | reverse complement strand
TGAACCCGTAGCCGGCGGCCCGCACCGCCTGTCCGGCGATCAGCAGGGCAGCGTTCCGCCCGGGCCTTCCCGCACCTCTGCCGGCGGATCGCGGGGTCACTGGGCAATTCTGCGACCTGCTTGCCCCGGCCGATGACCTGTAGCTGTATCGGTGCCCCCGGCAGGATTCGAACCTGCGGCACACGGTTTAGGAAACCGATGCTCTATCCCCTGAGCTACGAGGGCGGGGGGCTTTGAGGCCGGGGGTCAGCGTACTTGCGGCAGGCGGCACCAGGTAACTCAGGAATCCCGGCGTCTGCTCAGGGGACGTGGCCACCCGAGACGAGCGAGCCGACCTCCCGGACGGTGACCCGCCAGTGAGTCGCGGGGGAGGCGTCTCCGGCCTGTGCCACGACGAAGGGCCCTGCGCTCAAGCCCCGGCGCGCCACCTCGATGTCGTGCGACGTGACCAACCGCTCCGCAGAGCTGACGCGTCCCGTGGCACAGGGGACCCGCAACCACGCGCGGGCGTTCAACGACACAGTGAGCGTGCCGGCACCAGAACACTCGGCCCGCACGGCCAGGTCCTCGGCAGCGGTACGGATCTCCGATCCGAGTGGTGTGCCTGGCTCGTCCGGCGACTCGAGGGTGAGCACCGAGTCGAAGGTCACGGGGTCGAGTGCCACGGCGGGCGGGCTTGGTGCCGACGGAGGCGGCGTTCCGCCCGACGCAACGTGAACCGCCGCCACGACGGCGACGACGGCTGCTGCGCCGGCCGCGAGCACGGACTGCCATCGGAAGCGGGAGGCGAATCCTCCCGGCAACCAGGTACGGGACCGCCGGTCGTTCCCCCGGACAAGAACGTCCGAGGCGTCGCTGCCGTGATCGGCCGTCTCCCAGTCCTGCACAGGTACACCAAACCTCGACATCCCCCGGGCCGCAAACGCGACGGCCGCTCTCGGGGTTGGGGGACGCGGTCGTCGTACGTCGAATCAGCCGGCGAGCAGCTCGTCGAGGCGCTCGTACCCCTCGCGGACCCCACCCTCCATGCCGCTGGCGAGCATCGCGTCGCGACCCTCGAACGTCTCGGTCAGCGAGGTAGCGGTGAGCCGGGTGCGGCCGTTGCCGAGGTCCTCGAGGACCAGCCTCTCGAGCGCGACGCCGTCGGGCACGCCCTCGAAGGTGAAGGTCTGCACGATGACCTCGTCCGGGCGCACCTCGTGGAAGCAGCCGTGGAAGCCGTAGTCCTCGCCGTCTCGCGAGTGAATGAAGCGGTAGGAGCCGCCGGTGCGGCAGTCGTAGTGGTCGATCGTCATCTCGACGTCACGCGGACCGAGCCACTGCACGAGCAGCTCAGGGTCGGTGTGGGCGCGGAAGACCTTCTCTCGCGGCGCGTCGAACTCGCGGGTGATGAGGATCGCGGGGACCTTCGGGTCCGCAACGATCTGGGTCTCGTGGGCACTGGTGGTGTTCATGACGTGGCTCCTCTTCGGGTGGGCTTGGGTGTCTGCTTCTCAGGCGTGCGGGGTGGGGTGGGCTCGATGCCGTCCGGCATAGCGGCGAGGACGTCGTCGAGCCGCCGGTATCGCTCCTCCGCCTGCCGGCGGTAGCGCTCGATCCACTTCGTCATCAGGTCGAACACCTCCGCTTCCAGGTGCACGGGTCGCCGCTGGGCGTCCCGGCTCCGGGTGACCAGGCCTGCGTCCTCGAGCACTCGGAGATGCTTGGAGACGGCCTGGAGGCTCACGTCGTACGGCGCGGCCAGCTCGTTCACCGTCGCGTCGCCCACCGTGAGCCGGGCGACCATGTCGCGCCGGGTCGGGTCGGCCAGAGCCGAGAACACCGCGGAGAGCGCATCCGCCGGCATCGTCGCACCTCCTAATCAACCAATTGGTTGATAAGACCGTACTCACGTTCGTCGGTGTTGTCAACCGTCTGGTTGAACAAGCGAGCGATCGCCGAGCTGCTGGCGCTCGTCTTGATTCATTCCAGAAAATCGGCGAGACTCCGGGCAATGCCCACGACCACGGATGCCGCGCCGCTGCTGCGCGGCGCCGGTCTGCGCGTGACGCGCCCCCGGATGGCGGTGCTCACCGCCGTACAGCGACTTCCGCACGCCGACACCGACTCGATCATGGGCGCGGTTCGCGAGGACCTCGGCGCGGTGTCCCACCAGGCCGTGTACGACGTGCTCCGGGCGCTCACGGCCGCCGGACTGGTGCGGTGCATTCAGCCGAAAGGGTCGGTCGCCCGCTATGAGGCGCGCGTCGGCGACAACCATCACCACGTGGTGTGCCGGTCGTGCGGCGGCATCTCCGATGTCGACTGCGCCGTCGGCGAGGCCCCCTGCCTTATGGCCGACGGCACGACGTAC
>JANLYC010000122.1:0-4657 GCA_031365435.1 Nocardioidaceae bacterium | reverse complement strand
GCACGCCACGGTGGCACCGCTCGGCGTGGCTGCGGCGAAGAAGAGCATCCCGGCGATCAGGCCGGGGACTCCCGTGCCGAGCGCCATCCACGCCAGCGCCCACCGTTCGTCTCCCGAGCTTCGCTCGATCCGCCACCACGTGTGCGCGATCAGCACCACACCGATGGCCAGACCCATCGCCCCGACGGTGCTCGGGGCTCGCCACTGGGTCGTCGCCAGGACGCCGGCGCCGGTCACCGTCGCGATCGCCACGAAGTCAGCGGGCGCTCGCCACGTCGCACGCGGGAACGTCGTCAGCGCCAGCGGGAACAGCAACGCCAGGGCCAGCGTCCATCCGAACAGCGGGGCATCGGAGTGCCCGGCACGTTTCACAGCCACGCCGGCGACGGTGGTGACAGCGCCGAGGAACAGCAGGGCCCCGGCCACGCGGACCCGGTGGACCACCAGGAGAACCCCGCTCACGGCCAGCGACGATCCGACGACGACCACAACGAGCTGCGCAGCGGTGGTCACGGAGCTTGACCCAGACCGCCCTGCCGCGCCCGGATGATGGCCTCCGTGCGGTCGGCGACCTCCAGCTTGGCGAAGACGCTCGTGAGGTGGTTGCTGACGGTCTTGGGCGAGAGAAAGAGCCGCTCGGCGATCGCGGACGTACGCCGTCCGGACGCCAACAGGTCGAGGATCTCCCGTTCGCGAGCCGTGAGCTCCGGGAACGGTTCGGCTGCCGGCACCGGCGGCGCGGCGAAGTACTCGAGGACCCGCCCCGCGATACCCGGCCCGAAGATCACCTGCCCGGCCACGACCGCGTGGATGGCGCCGACGATCTCGCCCTGCTCCGCCCCCTTGAGCAGGTAGCCCCGCGCGCCGGCTTGCATGGCGGTGAGAACCGTGGCGTCGTCGTCATACATGGTCAGCATCAGGACGGCGGTCTCAGGTGTGTTCTCGCGGATGCGCCGGGTGGCCTCGACGCCACCGACGCCGGGCATCCGTACGTCCATCAGCACCACGTCCGGCTTCAGCAGCTGGACCTCGCGAACCGCTGCCTCACCGTCCGACGCCTCGCCGACGACGTCGAGCCCGTCGATCGTCGCGATGAGGGCGCGCAGCCCACCGCGGACGACCGGGTGGTCGTCTGCAAGCACGATCCGCACCGTCATGTCGTCCATCATGGCCGTCCGGTGTCCCCCAGGACCCGGGAACTTCTTCCCTGAACGACGTGAGAACCGGGAAGATAGATGGGGAGTCCGGACCTGTCCGCGGGAACTCCGGCGGCGGCACGGTGGGGACATCGAACTTCCGAGGCAAAGGAGCCATGATGAGTGCCACCCTCACAACCCGACAGAAGGTCGGTCTCGGTATCGCCGGCCTGATGAGCGCCGCCAGCATCCCGAGCGTGTTGTTTCCCACCCCCGACGGCGAGACCGGACCCCCGATCGCCATCCTCGTTCTCAGCACGGCCGTCGGGATCGTCGGGCTGATCGCTGTCGTCATCGCCTGGCGAAGCGGCAGCCGAGCGGCCATCCGTGTTGTCGCCGGCAGCCTGATCATCAACCTGCTGACCTCTCTTCCGGCGTTCTTCGTCGACCTCCCGGCCGGTCTCAAGCTGCTGACCGGAGTCAGCGTTCTGCTGACGGTCCTGGCCGTCTTCCTGATGTTCTCTCCGGCGCCGCGACGCGTGCCGGTGCTCGACTAGGAGCCGGTCATGATCGCCGTCATCACGGTCCTGGTGGCCTTCCCCGTCGGCTACTTCCTGCGCTCGAGGTTGGCCGCCAACACCGCGTACGCCATCGCCTACCTGTGGGCGTTCGTCTACCAGTCCATCTACCTGTTGCTCGACTCGCTCGGTGGCGGCGAGAACCCGGCCTTCACGGTCGGCGACTTCCCCTGGGCTTACGGTCTCGTCACGCTGGCGATCTTCACAGCCGGCTTCGGCCTCGTGAACCTCGGACACTGGGTGCGGGCGCGACGCGCCAGCCGCACGGAGGGCTCGTTCGCCACGACCGCGCCGACGTACGCGGTGGATGGCTGACGACAAGCCCGGAACCACCGACAGACGCCGGTCCCCCTGCGAGACCTGCGTCTGTCGGTGCTTGAGTGTGGTCGTCGTCACGGCTGAGCGTAGAAGTCTCAGCCGTGTGCTGGACGTCACGCCCGAATTTCACCGCATGTCGGCCTGCCGACATGAGCCGGAAACATCGGTCCGGCACTCTGGATCGTATGACGAGTACTCAGACCCGCCGCATCGCTCTGGTGGCCCACGACAACAAGAAGGTGGACCTCCTCCAATGGGCAGAGTTCAACCTGCCCACGCTGCGCCAGCACAAGCTTTTCGCGACCGGCACGACCGGAAACCTGCTGCAACACGAACTCGGCCTCGAGGTCACTCGGTTCCTGAGCGGACCCGTCGGAGGCGACCAGCAGATCGGCGCCAAGATCGCCGAGGGCGAGATCGACATGCTGTTCTTCTTCTGGGACCCCCTGGAGCCCCAGCCGCACGACCCCGACGTCAAGGCGCTCCTGCGCATCGCGGCCGTCTGGAACATCCCCGTGGCCTGCAACGTGGCCAGTGCTGACCTGATCATCTCCTCACCGTTGTTGAGCGACGGCTACCAGCACGTACGACCCGAGCTGGTCGCCGTCTGAGCTGCCTGCCGAAGCGGGTGATCAGCCGTGTCGGCCGGGGACAGTCGAACTGCTCGAGTCGACTGTCCCAGCCGACTGGTTTGAGGGCTGACTGTTGAGTGGTCCCGCTGCCCAACGAGCACCGGGGCCGCGCGTCAGTGGGGGACGTCGATATGGCCGAGCTGTCCAAGCATGGTCAGCTGGTCATGCATGATCTGGCCGGACACGACCTTGCCATCGGCGTCGAAGTGCAACATCTCCCAGAACGGGTTGTCCATCCGCTTGTTGCTCGCCGGGAACGGACCGATCGGGCCGTCGTTGTTACCCACACCCCGGAACTGCGCGAGCGAGAAGTCCTTGCCTTCGTAGTAGGTCGCGTGCGCGGCCTTCGCGTCAGAGAACGACGCCGGCCATTCGCGTAGCCAGTCCTTGAACTCATCGATGTTCTTGGTGGTCAGACCGCGCGGGATGTCCTCATACGTGACGTCCGCCCGGATGTGCTTGTCCATCGAGTCCCACTCCCGCTTGTTGAAGTGGGCGTGCAGCTTCTTGTGAGTATCCGTGTGTCCCATCCGGCACCTCCGCCGAGCGATTGCCCCCGTCGTCCCGAGTGAACTCCGGAGGTCGACCGAAGTCCATGTGCCTTACGGTAAAGACTTCCTGAGACGTCGGCGTGTTCCACCCGGCTCGCCCCGTTCCCACGGACATAGGTGCTCGACGGCCGTCAGATCGCCTTGTGAACCCCACCCATGAGGGCATTCTCGAGATGCCGATAGACCTCACGCACCTGTGACGGTGAGAGCACCACATCGCGCGCAGCAAGCATGGCCGGCAGCGTCTGGGTCGAACAGACGAACGTGTTTCCGAGCCGACCGGCAAGAGGCTCGTTCCCGGCGAAGCAGACCGCCCCCCACGTATGCGCGTTGACGTACGCCGGAACGATCGAGGCGATCTGCTGTGCCGCGTGGGCGGCCTCCTCGGCATACGAAGCGCGCGGACGACCAGGCGCGGGAACGCCGATGGCCAGGCTGGCCCGACCCGCCCAGCTCCTGGAGCTGATCACGAACACACCACCTGGTCCAACCGCGATGTGGTCGATCGTGTCGTTGGTGAAACGCGGCCAGCGGATGGCGTTCAGGCTGAGCCAGTCGGGGCTCATCGACACGAGCACCGCTTCCGTGGCGGCCTGGTCATCTCTCCTGTGTCCCAACGTGTCGTCCTGGTTCGGCTCCTCCCCTGACGTTCGATCCCCCACTACGCTGCTCACCCGGCCTTCCGGCGGCTTGGCTCGGCCCACGTGGTCGAGCGGCGCGCCCATTCGTACAGGTTCATGACCTGACCGAACGGAAGGCAGTCGGGTTGCCGACGGATCCAGCCCACGGCGTCTCGTGGCGTCATCACGCGGACGCGACCGTCGCGAGGCTGCTCACGAACGGCGAAGTCCCGCTGATGGACGACGAGCACGAGGCCGGTGACCGGGACGTCATAGCCCATCAGCTCGGAAAGGATGCGGGCGACGCGATCGGTCTCGAAGCGGCTGTTGCGGACGTGGTGCACACGTTGCCCGTTGATGAGGACGGTCTCGTCACGGACCCAGATGCTCTTGCCGGCATGCGACTTGGTGTTGACGGCGAAGATGCCGCCTGGGCCGATGACGAGGTGGTCGATGCCACTTTGGCGGTTGCCGATAGGAATGGAGTGCAGTATCTGGTAGGCCTCGCCGAGCTTGGTCAACCGCCTGGCGACAAGCTCCTCGCCGGCCGCACCGAGTCGCCAGCTGCGATCGTCCCGGCGGGTCAGGAGGCGCCGCAACAACGGCTGCTGGCGCCAGTCGGCGTACAGCTGATCGGCTTGTTCGAGCACCGACTGTCCCGGCCTGTTGCTGGCCAGGTCGATCCATGGCAGCCCGTTGATCGGCTCCACACCCCACCCCCCTTGAGCAGAGCGTTATCGTCGCACTACATAGAGTGATTCGTTATCCGAAAAGTCCGAAATCATCCGATCGGCCGATGCGGGGTCGTCACGATGACGACCC
>JANLYC010000114.1:0-4389 GCA_031365435.1 Nocardioidaceae bacterium | reverse complement strand
ACCCCGAGGTCCCCGACGACCTCCGGGGCACGTACGCCGGTCTCGCGCACCCCGCGATCATCGCCCACCTCAACCGGCTGGGCGTCACCGCGATCGAGCTGATGCCGGTGCACCAGTTCGTCAACGACTCGGGTCTTGCCGACCAGGGCCTGGCGAACTACTGGGGCTACAACACGATCGGTTTCTTCGCGCCGCACAACAGCTACAGCTCCTCCGGTCAGGTCGGGCAGCAGGTGCCGGAGTTCAAGGCCATGGTCCGGGAGCTCCACCGTGCCGACATCGAGGTCATCCTCGACGTGGTCTACAACCACACGGCCGAGGGCAACCATCTGGGTCCGACCCTCGGGTTCCGCGGGATCGACAACACTGCCTACTACCGCCTCGTCGACGACGACCCCTTCCACTACTACGACACCACCGGCACCGGCAACACCCTGCTCATGCGCAACCCGCACGTGCTGCAGCTGATCATGGACTCGCTGCGGTACTGGGTCACCGAGATGCACGTCGACGGGTTCCGGTTCGACCTGGCGGCCAGCCTCGCTCGCCAGTTCCACGAGGTCGACCGACTGAGCGCGTTCTTCGACCTGGTCCAGCAGGACCCTGTCGTCTCTCAGGTCAAGCTAATCGCCGAGCCCTGGGACGTGGGTCCCGGTGGCTACCAGGTCGGGAACTTCCCACCCCGCTGGACGGAGTGGAACGGCAAGTACCGCGACACCGTCCGCGACTACTGGCGTGGCGAGCCGGCCTCGCTCGGCGAGTTCGCGGCCCGGCTGACCGGGTCGAGTGACCTCTACGAGAGCGACGGCCGGGCGCCGTACGCATCGATCAACTTCGTCACCGCCCACGACGGCTTCACGCTGCGCGACCTGGTGTCCTACAACGACAAGCACAACGACGCCAACGGCGAGGGAAACAAGGACGGCGAGAGCCACAACCGGTCCTGGAACTGCGGCGCCGAGGGTCCGACCGACGACCCCGAGGTCCTGGCGCTGCGGGCGCGACAGCAACGCAACTTCATGGTGACGCTGCTGCTCAGCCAAGGGGTCCCGATGATTCTGCACGGGGACGAGATCGGCCGCACCCAACAGGGCAACAACAACGTCTACTGCCAGGACAACGAGCTGTCGTGGGTCGACTGGGACGACGTGGACGAGGACCTCCTCGCGTTCACGAGCAAGGTCCTCGAGCTGCGGGCCGAGCACCAGGTCTTCCGCCGTCGTCGGTTCTTCACCGGCCACCCGATCGACGGCGATCTACCCGACATCGCGTGGCTGAGCCCGGACGGCACGCCGATGGGTGCTGACGACTGGGACCAGGCGTCCGTCCGGCCGTTGACCGTGTTCCTCAACGGTGACGGCATCACGGAGTCCGGCCTGCGCGGGGAAGAGATCGTCGACGACTCCTTCCTGCTGCTCCTCAACCCCGGACACGAGGACGTCGAGATGACGCTGCCCGATGGGCCGTACGGCGACCAGTGGCAGCTCGTGCTCGACACCACAGCCCCCATCGACCCGGCTGCTGCGGACGACGACGCCAAACCCGAGCTGGCCGGGACGGCACGACCACTGGCGGCTCGTTCGGTCGTCGTGATGCGGCGTGTCTGACCGACCCATCACCGCGACCTACCGACTGCAGCTTCACGAAGGGTTCACGTTCCTCGACGCACGTCCGGTCGTGCCCTACCTGGCTGAGCTCGGGGTGTCCCACCTCTATCTCTCCCCCGTGCTGCAGGCGGCTCCCGGCTCGATGCACGGCTACGACGTGGTCGACCACGGTGTCATCTCGGTCGACCTCGGCGGCAGGGCCGGACTGGAGGCTCTGGCCGAGGCCGCCCACGCGCACGGCCTCGGCATCGTCGTCGACGTGGTGCCCAACCACATGGCGATCCCCGAACCCGAGCACCTCAACCCCCAGCTGTGGGACGTGCTGACGCACGGCCGCTCATCGGCATACGCGCACTGGTTCGACGTTGACTGGGAGCTCTGTGACGGCCGCCTCGGTCTGCCGGTCCTCGGTGACACGCTCGAGACAGTCCTGACGGCCGGTGAGCTGACCCTCGAACCGGCGGGTGGCCCGGACGGCACGGCCGTGATCCGCTACCACGACCATGTCTTCCCCGTTGCACCCGGAACTGCCGAGGGCGACGGTGGCACCGAGGTGGCGACGGTGCTGTCGCGGCAGCACTATCTCCTCGCCTCGTGGCGCGACAAGGACGCCGTGCTCGGCTACCGGCGGTTCTTCGATGTCGACACGCTCATCGCGGTCCGGGTCGAGCTCGACGACGTGTTCGACGCGACCCACGCGGTTCTGCTCGACCTGCACGCGAACGGCGTGATCGACGGCTTCCGGATCGACCATCCCGACGGGCTGGCCGATCCGGAGGCCTATCTTGCGCGGCTGGCCGAGGTCACCGACGGAGCCTGGGTCGTCGTCGAGAAGATCCTCGTGGGTCGCGAGCAGCTGCCGACGACCTGGGCGACCGCGGGAAGTACCGGCTACGACGCGCTCAGCGCGATCTCGACCGCCTTTGCGCCCTTGACCGGGTCGCACCTCGACGCCACGTGGCGGGCGCTGGGCGGTGATCCGTCGTTGGCGCACACGGAGCTGGCTGCCAAGCACCAGGTCGTCACCACCTTGCTGGGACCCGAAGTCGCCCGTCTCACGCGCCGCGCCTCCGAGTTGTCAGAAGTGCAGGCGGCTATAGCCCGCTCCACTTCTGACAACTCGGTCAGGGAGGCGTTCGAGACCTTGTTGTCGCAGGTCGAGGTCTACCGGGCCTACCTGCGACCCGGTATGCCGCCCGACCCGCTCTCGCTGGAGCGCCTCGACACCATGGTCGAGGCGGCCATCGCCGTCCGGCCAGACCTGGCCGACATCCTCGGGGTCCTGCGCGGCGTCCTCACTGACGTAGGCAGCGACGAGCCCGCCACCCGCGACCTGGTCACCCGCTTCCAACAGGTCTGCGGACCCGCGATGGCCAAGGCGGTCGAGGACACCACGTTCTACCGCTACAACCGGTTGCTGGCGCTCAACGAGGTCGGCGGAGACCCGGCCGCGCTGGACGATCCGGGTCCCGAGCACCTGCACAGCTGGGCACGACATCAGCTTCAGCACCATCCGAGCGGGCTCACCACGCTGTCGACGCACGACACCAAGCGGAGTGAGGACGTGCGCGCGCGACTGCTGGCCGTGGCGGCTGACGCTCCCGCCTGGGATGGGCTGTGGGCCGAGGTCTCGGGCCTGGCCGCGGAGCACCTCGTCGACGGCCCGACGGCGTACCTCCTGTTCCAGACCATGCTCGGGGCGTGGCCGATCGATGGCGAGCGACTCACCGCGTACCTCGTCAAGGCGATGCGCGAGGCCAAGCGGCATACGAGCTGGAACGACCCGGACGAGACCTACGAACGCCGGGTCCTGGGCCTCGCCGAGGCCGGCTTGCACAGCCGGGCGCTGACCCGGCGGATCGCCGACACCGTCGATGAGCACGAGCGAGAGATCGCCGCCATCACGCTGGGCGCCAAGCTGCTGCAGCTGACCCTGCCCGGCGTGCCCGACGTCTACCAGGGCTGCGAGAGCCTGACGCTTTCCCTCGTCGACCCCGACAATCGCCGCCCCGTCGACTTCGACGTACTGGCCGTCCGACTGGCCGACCTCGACGCCATGGGCGCCGAAGCAGCGAGCTCGCCCGCCCTGTCCGACGCCAAGCTTCTCGTGACGGCCACCGCGCTTCGGCTCCGTCGTGACCGGCCGGAGCTCTTCAGGCCCGGCTCGACCTACACGCCGCTTCCGTCCTCCCCCGACGTCATCGCCTTCGCCCGGGGGAGCGACGACGGGACTGACGGCGCCGTCGCCGCGATCGTGCAGACGCCGACAGCAGCGCAGGCCGCCGTCGTCGAGCTGCCGGAGGGACGCTGGGTCGATGCGCTCACACACCAGATGCACCACGGAGGGCCGACCCCGACCGAGTCGCTCGGCAAGCTCCCCGTCGCGTTGCTCATCAAGGAGGCTCGCGCATGAAGTTCACCGTCTGGGCACCCAGGGCCGAACGAGTCGACCTGGTCATCGAGGCAGCCGGCCAGACGTCATACGCGATGGCTCCGACCGACAACGGACACTGGGAGCTCGAGCACGAAGCCAAGCCCGGCACCCGCTACGCCTACTCCCTCGATGGCGGCGAGCCCTTACCCGACCCGCGGGCTCTCCGACTGCCGGACGGACCGATGGGCATGGGCGAGGTGGTCGACCTCGAGGCGATTCCCTGGTCGGACACAGCGTGGCGGGGCGTGCCCCTGCCGGGGTCGGTGCTCTATGAGCTGCACGTCGGCACCTTCACGGCTGAAGGCACCTTCGACGCGGCGCTCGCCCGACTCGACCACCTGGTGGACC
>JANLYC010000093.1:0-6193 GCA_031365435.1 Nocardioidaceae bacterium | reverse complement strand
CTCCTCTCCGAGGTCGGCGAGGGAGAACATCGCCTGCAGCTCGGTGCCGTCGCCCGCGCGCAGCCGGGCGAAACAGAGCTTGCCGGTGTTGCGCAAGAAGATGACGCGGCCGGCGACGGCGACGTGATCGCCCGTGTGGCGGTCCGGACCGAGCAGCTCGGCGTCGTAGGCCGCCACCAGCTCGGACACCTCGTGGGTGCGTGGTACCGAGATCGGGTACGGATCGAGACCCCGTGCGATCATCTTGTCGCGCTTGTCGAGGCGTACCTGCATCTGCTCGGGGAGGTCGTCCCCCGACGCAGACGGGTCGTGCTCGACGGGCTCTGTCATGGTCCACAGGTTACGGCATGGCGACGCGGTGACTCAGCGCGATATCGGCCCGCGACCAGGCACGATGCAGACCACGCCCGCCGGCTTCAGCGTTGGTTCCGCTCGTACACGAGGCGGAGACCGTCCAGGGTGAGAAACGGCTCCAGGTCGGTGATCGTGGTGCAGGCCACGACGACCGCGGAGTCCAGCTGACCGGTCGCCACGACGCGCGGTTGCGAGCCGCCGAGCTCGGCGACGATCCGGGTCACGATCCCGTCGACCAGCCCGGCAAACCCGTTGACCGCGCCAGACTGCAGTGCCTCGATCGTGTTCTTGGCGATCACAGAGCGCGGCGCTTCGACCTCGACCTGCCGCAGCTGCGCGCCGTGCCGCCGCAGCGCCTCGACCGAGATACCGACGCCGGGGGCGATCGCCCCTCCGACGTACCGCCCGGCCCCGTCGACGACGTCGAAGGTGATGGCCGTGCCGAGGTCGACGACGATCACCGACCCCTCCCACCTCGCCGCGGCCGCCACGGCATTCGCCACCCGGTCGGTGCCGACCTCTCGCGGATTGTCCATGTGAACGGGCAGACCGGTCTTGACGCCGGGTCCCATCACGAGCACCTCCGCCTGCGCGAAGTACGTGCTCGTCATCGCCCGCAGCTCGTGGAGGACAGCCGGCACCGTCGACGAGATGCAGAGCCCCGTCACGTCGGACGCCTCCGGCCCCGCTTCGTGCTCGGTCAGCTGGCTCATCACGAGTCCCCACTCGTCCGCGGTACGTCGAACATCCGTCGACACACGCCAGTGCGACAGGAGTTCGGCACCCTCGTACAGGCCGAAGGTCGTCTGCTCGTTGCGCACGCTCACGCACAGGACGCTCATCAGCGCAGGTCCAGGGCGATGTCGAGCGCACGCACCGAATGAGTGAGCGCGCCGACAGCCAGGTAGTCGACACCGGTTTCAGCCACCGCGCGGGCGCCCTCCAGACTGAGCCCTCCGCTGGCCTCGAGACGTGCCCGCCCTGCCACCAGCTGGACCGCCGCGTGCATCGTGTCGATCGACATGTTGTCGAGCAGGATCGAGTCGACGCCCGCCTCGACCGCCTCAGCTACCTGCTCGAGCGTGTCGACCTCCACCTGGACGGGTACCTCTGGGAACTCCTTGCGCACACGCCGGAACGCTTCTGCGAGGCCACCGGCCGCGACGATGTGGTTGTCCTTCACGAGTGCCTCGTCCGACAGCGACCGCCGATGGTTGACGCCGCCACCGCAGCGAACGGCGTACTTCTCCAGCGAGCGGAGCAAGGGCATGGTCTTGCGGGTGTCGCGGATGTGGGCCCCGGTGCCCGCCACGGCATCGACCCACTGCCGGGTTGCACTCGCGACGCCGGACAGGTGACACAGCAGGTTGAGCGCCGTCCGCTCACCGGTCAACAGTGCTCGCGCTGGGCCCTGCACGGTCATCAGCACATCGCCTGCCGCGACCCGGGCGCCGTCCACGACGCGGCGGTCGACGAGCAGCTCCGGCCCGACGAGCGTCCGCATCACTGCCTCGGCGGCATCGAGTCCGGCGACGACCCCGTCAGCACGGGCCACGAAGTCGCCGGTCGCCATCGTTCCCGGGGCGATCGTCGCTTCGCTCGTCACGTCGACCCCACCGTCGAGGTCCTCTTCGAGAGCGGCACGCACCAGGTCGTTGAGGTAGCCGGCGTCGAGCACGGATGGCTCCCCGGGTGATGCCACGAGCTCGAGCCCGTACCGCCCCTCCTCCTCTCGGACCTGGATGTCGAGGTGAACGGCCCACGCGTCAACGGTGTCGGGGAAGTCGTCGCGCCAGTGGCTCCCACGGGTCTCCTCCCGCACCGAGGCCGCCGCCAACACGGCAGCCGCCACGGAGACGAGGTTGGTGGCCTCCCAGGCTTCGGGGCCGACGGTCTCGGCAGGCGTCGCGGCCAGGTCGACCAGCGACAGGGCGGCCTCCCTGAGTCCGTCCCCACTGCGGAGCACGCCGGCGTACTGCGTCATGTCTTCACGCAGGCTCGGTAGGACGTGCGGTGACACCGCACCTGCGATCCGCCGATCGGCGACCGGTGTCCGGCGGGCGGGGAGCTGACGTCCGAGGTCAGCAGCGATCCGCCGGGCGAACACGAGACCCTCGAGCAGTGAGTTGGACGCCAGCCGGTTGGCGCCGTGCACACCGGAGCAGGCGACTTCGCCGCAGGCGTAGACGCCAGGAACCGTCGTGCGGCCGTTGAGATCCGTCTCCACACCACCGGAGGCGTAGTGGCAGGCGGGCGCGACCGGGATCAGCTCGGTCAGGGGGTCGATCCCGTGCTCGCGACAGGCGGCCAGCACGGTGGGGAAGCGGGTGGTCCACGTCTTCTCGCCGAGCTGCCGTCCGTCGAGCCACAGGTGGTCGCGTCCCTGCTCGCGCATCCGGCGCATGATCGCCTTGGCGACCACGTCGCGGGGGGCGAGGTCGGCGAGCTCGTGCTGGTCCTGCATGAACCGCACCCCGTCAGCGTCGACGAGAAATGCGCCCTCACCACGGACTGCCTCGGACACCAGCGGTTGCTGACCCCGGGATGCCGGGCCGAGCCAGAGCACGGTCGGATGGAACTGGATGAACTCCATGTCCCGAAGCCGTGCCCCGGCACGCAGTGCGAGGGCCATCCCGTCGCCGGTGGAGACCGCGGGGTTGGTCGTCGAGGAGAACACCTGCCCCAGCCCGCCGCTGGCCAGCACCACGGCTCGGCTCAGCACAGCGCCGACGCCGTCGCGCTCACCTTCACCGAGCACATGAACGGTCACCCCGGCAACGCCTCGTTCACCCGGTATCAGGTCGAGCGCCACAGCGTGCTCGATCACGGAGATCGTCGGTGCCTGCAGGACCGCTGCCACGAGGGCGCGCTGGATCTCGGCGCCCGTCGCGTCGCCCCCGGCATGAACGATCCGATCTCGGTGATGGCCGCCCTCACGTGTCAGCTGCAGCTCGCCCATCGGGTTCGTGTCGAACATCGCCCCGAGCTCGATCAGCTCGCGCAGGGCTGTCGGCCCTTCGGTCACCAGCGTGCGGACCGCGTCCTCGTCGCACAGGCCCGCACCTGCTACCAACGTGTCGTCGAGATGCTGCTGCGGGCTGTCACCGGGGCCGATCGCGGCCGCGACCCCGCCCATCGCCCATCGCGTGGAGCCCGCATACAGCACGTCCTTCGTCACCACCGTGACCCGACCGAGCCGGGCGGCTCGCAGAGCGGTGGTGAGGCCCGCGATCCCCGATCCGATCACGACGACGTCTGTCTCGGACTGCCAACCGGGTTCGCCGGCCGACAGCTTCTGCGGCAGGGTGAGCTCGACGCTGTTCACGCGGTCATTGTTGCGGTCGACGTCAAGCCGTCCACCTCGGCCCCTTGCTCACCTGAGGACGGTCGGTGAGGCCGACAGGCCGGCCGCTGCGGGAGAGTGCGGTACATGGGCATGCTCCCGTGGTTCAGCTGCCGAGGTGCAGTGGGACGTTGTCGATGAGCCGGGTTCCGCCGACGCGGGCCGCGACCAGCAGCCGGGCAGGTCCGTGCGGGGGTGCAGGTCCGAGGGCTTCGTCGGTGAGGGCGAGGTAGTCGAGCTCGAGCCCGGACGTCGCGTCCAGAACCGCGCGGGCCTCCTGACGTACGGCGTCGGTTCCTGACGACTGCGCGAGCTGGCCCGCACGGAGCGCCCGTGACAGGACGAGCGCCTGCGTCCGTTCGGCCGGTGAGAGGAAGCGGTTGCGGGAGCTCAGCGCCAGTCCGTCCCTCTCACGGACGGTCTCGCCGCCGACCACCTCGACCGGCATACAGAGGTCATCGACCATCCGTCGGATGAGCACCAGCTGCTGGTAGTCCTTCTCGCCGAAGACCGCGGCATCGGGGCCGACGAGCCCGAACAGCTTGGCGACCACGGTGAGCACGCCACGGTAGTGACCAGGGCGGCTCGCGCCCTCCAGCACCGTTCCGAGCGGGCCGGGTTCGACGACGACCTGCGGCTGACCGCCGGGGTAGACCTCGTCCACGGCGGGTGCGAAGACCACGTCGACATCGTGGTCAGCGCACAAGGCCAGGTCGGCGTCGAACGTGCGCGGATAGCGGTCGAGGTCCTCTCCCGGCCCGAACTGCAGCGGGTTGACGAACACCGATACCACGAGCTGGTCGCCGCGTGCCCGCGCGAGGTCGATCAGCCCTGCGTGACCGGCGTGCAGGGCACCCATGGTCGGCACGAGCACGAGCGAGCGGCTGTGCGAATCCGCGCGTCGGCGGACGAGACCGACCAGCTCCGCGCGGGTGTGCGCGATCGACGGTGTGGTCACGAGGTCTCCGGCCGAGCCGGCTTCAGCCCAGCGCTTCGATCAGAGCCGACTCCAGGACGTCGATGATCGCATCGGCTCGTCGGGGCTCGAGACGACCGTCAGCGACCGCGTGGTCGGCCGTAGCCAGGGCCATCGCCACGTACGACTCGAGCGTCGAGCGCGGCACTCCCGAGGTCGAGATGCTGCGCACGTGGGCTCGGACGGTTTCCACGTCTCCGCGGACGATCGGACCGGTCAGTGCGGCGTCGCCGTAGTCGAGGGCGTTGTCCAGTGCCGCAGTCAGCAGCGGGCGGAGGGTTGCCGCCGGGTCGGTCGAACCCGCGGCGCGCAGCACCTCCATGGCCTGCGAGACCAGCGTGACGAGATGGTTGGCGCCGTGCGCAAGAGAGGCGTGGTAGAGCGCGCGACTCCCCTCATCGATCCACGCGATGCGGCCGCCGAGAGCCCCCACGAGCTCGACGACGAACTGCCTCTCGGAGGGCGCACAGGTCACCCCGTAGGTGCAGCCCGGCAAGCGGTCCAGGTCGACGTCGGTACCAGTGAAGGTCATGGCGGGATGCAGAGCGATGCCATGGGCGCCGACGTCGACGGCGGGACCGAGCACGTCGGTACCGTGTCGTCCGCTGGTGTGGACGACGTACTGACCGGAGTGGATGGCACCGGAGGCCACCAGCATGCGGACGACGTTGTCCAACGCGTCGTCGGGGACGGTGAGGAGCAGGATGTCGGCCGACCTGGCCACGGCGGTGGGCTTGTCGATCCGTGCGCCGGGGAGCAGCGTCTCGATGCGGGTCCTGGTGGCATCGGACTCGCCGGCAACGGCGGCGATGGGGTGGCCGGCCCGATGGAGGGCGGCGGTGAGGACGGCGCCGACGCGTCCGGCGCCGATGACGCCGAGCGAGCGCTGCACGGTCGAACCAGCCGAACTGGTCGATCCAGTCACTGATCCAGTCACCATGGTCATGTTCGCCTTTCGGTTCCAGTCCTGTGCGGGGTACCGGACGTTCGTGCGAGTGCTTGTAAGGGTGGGGCGCTGTCAGCCCACCCTTAACGATAGCGCCGCGACAGCTGGGCCGGATATGCCGTCAGAAGTGGGCTACCTCACATGCCATGAGCTCCGGCCTCGACGACGGAAGTCAGCGGGCTACGACGACGAGGCCGACGGCGGGCCGCCAGTCCAGCCGCGCGAACGGCGCTTCCGGCAGCCGGGCAACATCCAGGTCGGGAGCCGCGCTCCGGAGGCGCCCAGCCCGCCGGATGGCCGCCACATCCACCTCGAGCCCCAGGATCAGCTCGGGGCGTTGTCCGCGGCGTAGCGCCACCCAGTCCGACAGATCGAACCGGGCGACGAAGCCACTGTCGTCATAGACCTGGTCGCCGCGCGCTACCCAGGAGGTCGCTGCTGTCGCGGTGAACCGCGTGACGTCGGCACCGAGCCCGGGCTCATCGTCTTGCGCGGTCGCCCGTAACCACGCCCGGATCGCCGTCTCCGCACCGGACGTCGGGGCACCGCGGATCAGCGCCCAACCGGTGACGAC
>JANLYC010000078.1:0-2066 GCA_031365435.1 Nocardioidaceae bacterium | reverse complement strand
CTACGTGCTGCTCGCCGCGGTCTTCGGCCTGCTCGGCAAGCGCAGCCTCGGCGGAATGAAGCCGCCCACGCGCACCATCGCCACCGTCCGTGACGACCTCGCCTGGGCGCGGCACCCCACCCGCACGCCGGACCAGAGGCTCTGAGACCCGACGGGGGGCGTGCCGGGCCGGCCTGGCAGACATCCCATGGGGCTTGGCTGTCAAGCCGCCGGGGAAAGATCTTCTTTGACGTGGTGTCCCCAGGCCTTGGTCTCGTCGTAGGTGACGCCCGTGCGAAGGCAGCCGTGGAGGATGCCGACGAGGCGGTTCGCGAGCTGACGTAGTGCGGCGTGGTGGCCGATCTTGCGGTCCCGCAGCGCGTCGTCGTAGGCCCGGGCGCCGGGTGAGGCGCTCAGCGCGCAGAACGCCTGTTGGTGCAGGGCTGCGTCGAGCCGGTTGTTGGTGGCGTAGCGCGCGAGGACGACGGTCTTCTTGCCCGACGCGCGGGTGATCGGACTCGGCCCGCTGTAGTTCTTGCGTGCTCGGGCGTCGCGGTAGCGCTGCTTGTCGTCTCCGAACTCGGCGAGCACCCGGGCGCTCAGCACGGCGCCCAGACCGGGCTGGCTGCGGTAGACCTCAGCGTCCGGGTGCCGGCCAAAACGGGCCTCGACGACCTCCGCGGCCTCGTCGATCGTCTGGTTCAGAACGCTGATCAGGCGGACCTGGGTGCGCACGATGCTCGCGTAGGCCTGCTCGACCAGCGCCGGCTGACGCAGGCCCGGGACGGTCAGGGTGTTCAGCAGGGCCGCGGCCTTGGCCTCGACCTGCCGTCGGCGGGCGCCGCGCAGCGCCGCTCGGACTTCGTCGAGGCTGAGCTGCTCGGCTCGGCTGGGGTCAGGGGCCAACTCGAGCAGGACCAGGGCGTCGGGGGCGTGCAGGTCCGGAAAGGCTTGCAGCGCAGCGGGATAGAACTCCCGCAGCGCCGAGCGCAGCCGCAGCAGATGACGGGTACGTTCCCAGATCGCCGTCTGGTGGGCCCGGGCCAGCAGCTTCACCGCCATCGCCAGATCGCTGTCTCCGGCGACCGGGCGGTGCGCATAACGGTCCAACCGGACCAGGTCAGCGAGGACGTGCGCGTCACCGGTGTCGCTCTTGGCTCCTGAGGTCGAGTGCCGCTCGCGGTAGCGGGCGACCGACATCGGGTTGACCGCGAACACCTGATAGCCGGCGGCCCGCAGCGCTGCGACCCACGCACCACGGTCGGTCTCGATCCCCACCACGATCCGGTCGGCGACCTCCTCCGGACTCAGCCCGGACCAGGCCTGCGGTGCGTGCTCGGCCAGCAGCACGTGCAACCGGGCGATGCCCTCCAACCCCTCCGGCAGTCGGGCCCGGGTGAGCACCCGGCCCTCAGGGTCCTGCACCTCCACATCGTGATGATCTTCCGCCCAGTCATTGCCGACGAACAGCACGCGCCTACCTCCTCGACTCGCCGCGATCTTGCTGCCGGTAGCGAGGAGGCTCCCTCCGCGGCCTAATGATCAAGTGCTCGCACACGAGGTGGGCACGGCATCCCATCAGCGGTCCAGGAGCTTCACAGCCAGCGTGCGCACGGTCTGCCGGTAGGTCTTGATCGACCAGGCTGAAGGAGTGCTGTCACACCAGCCGCTACCACCACCGAGCCTCGCAGGTGCAGGCCCGACATGCCTCATTAGGCTGTCCGCGATGGACACCGGCACCCACGGCGCGGCCCCCGACCCCGACGTCGTTCTCGTCGATGGCCCCTGGACCCACCGGACGATCCGGGCCAACGGGATGCGTTTCCACGCCGCCGAGCTGGGGAGCGGCCCGCTGGTCCTGCTCCTGCACGGGTTCCCGGAGAACTGGTGGAGCTGGCGGCGCCAGCTGGCCGACCTGGCCTCCGCGGGCTTCCGCGCCGTGGCCGTCGACCTGCGCGGCTACGGGGCGAGCGACAAGCCACCTCGGGGGTACGACGCCTACACGCTGACCGCCGACGTGGCCGGCCTCGTGCGGGCGCTCGGCGCCACCGACGCCGTCATCGTCGGCAGCGACTGGGGCGGCCTGC
>JANLYC010000071.1:0-3054 GCA_031365435.1 Nocardioidaceae bacterium | reverse complement strand
CGCTGTCGGCTCGATCAGAATCCCGCGCTGGCGTCTCGCCGCCACACCACGTACCACGGACACGACATGGCTTCCCTGCCGGCCTAGACGACGAGCGGTCGCGCTGTCGGGGGAATCGGGGACGGCAGCGTCGTGGAGCCTGTCAGGTAGGCGTCGACGGCTGCGGCTGCCGACCTACCCTCGGCAATGGCCCAGACGATCAGCGACTGACCGCGCCCCGCGTCTCCGGCCACGAAGATCCCCGGCTGCGAGGTCATGTAGGTCCCGTCACGCTCGACGTTGCCGCGCGCATCGACGTCGAGTCCCAGCTGGGCCACTACGGTGTCTGCCTCGGGTCCGGTGAACCCCATCGCCAGCAGGATCAGCTCCGCTGGAAGCTCCCGCTCCGACCCGGGGACCGGCTCGAACCTGCCGTCCGCCTGCTCGACCTCGGTGAGGCGGAGTGAGGTCACCGCGCCCGAGTCGTCGGCTGTGAACGCCACGGTCGACACGGCGTACACGCGGTCACCGCCCTCCTCGTGCGCGGACGAGACCCGGTAGGTCATCGGGTACGTCGGCCAGGGCTGCTCGAGCGAGCGCAGCTCACCTGGACGCGGCATGATCTCCAGCTGCGTCACCGATGCGGCCCCCTGGCGGTGCGCGGTGCCGACACAGTCCGCACCCGTGTCACCACCGCCGATCACGACCACATGCTTGCCGGCGGCAGTGATCTGGTCCTCGACGGTCATGCCGAGGGCGGCACGGTTGGACTGGGGCAGGTACTCCATGGCCTGGTGGACCCCGCGGCTCTCCCGGCCGGGGATCGGCAGGTCGCGGGCCAGGGTGGCCCCGGTCGCGAGCACGACGGCATCGAAGCGTTCGCGCAGCTGCGCGCCGGTCAGGTCCACACCGATCTCGACCCCCGGTCGGAAGACCGTGCCCTCGCGGCGCATCTGGTCCAGCCGCCGGTCCAGCTGACGTTTCTCCATCTTGAACTCGGGGATGCCGAACCGGAGCAGGCCACCGATCTCGTCGGCGCGCTCGTACACCGCCACGGTGTGGCCGGCGCGGGTCAGCTGTTGAGCTGCCGCGAGGCCGGCCGGCCCGGAGCCGATGACCGCCACCGTCTTGCCGGTGAGCCAGTCGACCTGCTGAGGCCGGATGAAGCCCGCGTCCCATGCTTTGTCGACGATCGCGACCTCGACGTTCTTGATCGTCACCGGCTCCTGGTTGATGCCGAGCACGCACGACGTCTCGCAGGGGGCTGGGCAGAGTCGGCCGGTGAACTCCGGGAAGTTGTTGGTCGCGTGCAGGCGTTCGATCGCGCCTTCCCAGTCGTCGCGATAGACCAGGTCGTTCCACTCCGGGATGAGATTGCCCAGCGGGCAGCCCTGGTGGCAGAACGGAATGCCGCAGTCCATGCAGCGTCCGGCCTGGGCGGTGATGATCGGCAGCAACGTGCGCCCGACGTCGTCCGGATAGACCTCGTTCCAGTCGTGCACACGCTCTTCGACCGGACGGCGCGTCGCCACCTCGCGTGGCGTGGTCAGGAATCCGCGGGGGTCAGCCATGGAGCGCTCCCATCATGGCGGCGGTCGTCTCGGTCTCGGAAAGGCCCTGCCTCTCGGCAGCAGCCTTGGCGTCGAGCACGCGGCGGTAGTCACGCGGCATCACCTCGGTGAACCGGTGTCTCGCCGACGCCCACTCCAGCGTCACGGCGGAGGCGACGGGTGACCCGGTCTCCTCGGCATGCCGGTTGACGAGTCGACGTACGCGGTCGGCTGTCTCTGCGTCCAGTGGCGCCAGGTCGACGAGCTCGCGGTTGACCCGGCCCACGTCGAGGTCGAGCACGTAGGCCACTCCCCCGCTCATGCCTGCCCCGAAGTTGCGGCCGGTCTGCCCCAGGACGACCACCTCTCCGCCGGTCATGTACTCACAGCCATGGTCGCCGACGCCTTCGACGACGAGCGTGGCCCCGGAGTTCCGGACGGCGAAACGCTCACCCACCTGACCGCGGATGAACACCTGACCACCGGTCGCGCCGTACGCAATCACGTTGCCGGCGATGATCTGCTCCTCCGCGACGAACGCGCTGTCGAGGTGGGGACGTACGACGACGCGGCCGCCGGAGAGCCCCTTGGCCACGTAGTCGTTGGCGTCTCCCTCGAGGCGCAGCGTGATACCGGCCGGCAGGAACGCACCGAACGACTGGCCGGCCGACCCGGTGAACGTCAGGTCGATCAACCCGTCGGGCAGCCCCGCTGGATGGGCCTTGGTCACCTCATGCCCGAGCATCGTGCCGACCGTCCGGTTGACGTTGCGCACCTCGAGCCGGGCGCGGACAGGTTCGCCGTCCTCGATCGCGGGCCGACACAGGGCGATGAGCTCGTTGTCGAGAGCCTTGGCCAGCCCGTGGTCCTGGCCGACACACTGATGGAGCGGCGTGCCTTCCGGCAGGGCCGGCACGTGCATCACCGGCGTCAGGTCGAGACCGGACGCCTTCCAGTGCTCGACCGCCTGGCGGGTGTCGAGAAGCTCGGCATGACCGATCGCCTCGGCCAGGGTGCGGAAGCCGAGCTGGGCCAGCAGCTCACGCACCTCCTCGGCGATGAACGTGAAGAAGTTGACGACATGCTCGGCCTTGCCGGCATACCGTTCGCGCAGCACCGGGTTCTGGGTGGCAATGCCGACCGGGCAGGTGTCGAGGTGGCAGACCCGCATCATCACGCAGCCCGAGACGACGAGTGGAGCGGTGGCGAAGCCGAACTCCTCGGCTCCGAGCAGGGCTGCCACGATGACGTCGCGCCCGGTCTTGAGCTGTCCGTCGCACTGGACGACGATCCGGTCGCGCAGCCCGTTCAGGAGCAGCGTCTGCTGGGTCTCGGCCAGTCCGAGCTCCCATGGACCGCCGGCGTGCTTCAGTGACGTCAGCGGCGAGGCGCCCGTGCCGCCGTCGTGGCCCGAGATCAGCACGACGTCGGCATGCGCCTTGGAGACACCGGCAGCCACGGTGCCTACGCCCACCTCCGAGACAAGCTTGACATGGATCCGCGCGGCGGGGTTGGCGTTCTTGAG
>JANLYC010000047.1:0-2149 GCA_031365435.1 Nocardioidaceae bacterium | reverse complement strand
AGGCGATGGGTGCCGACGCCGTGGTCATCCGTCATGGAGCCTCCGGCGCCCCGCACCGGCTCGCCAACTCCGGCTGGGTACGCTCCTGCGTGGTCAACGCGGGGGACGGCACGCACGAGCACCCGACCCAGGCCCTGCTCGACGCTTTCACGTTGCGACGCCACCTCGGTGACCTCGAGGGCCGCCGCATCACGATTGTCGGCGATGTTCTCCACAGCCGCGTCGCTCGGTCGAACGCACTGCTGCTGGCGACCCTGGGCGCCGAGGTCACACTCGTCGCCCCTCCGACGCTGCTCCCGGTAGGGGTCGACTCCTGGCCGGTGCACACGTCGTACGACCTCGACGGCGCACTCGACAAGTGCGACGCAGTGATGATGCTCCGGGTGCAGAGCGAGCGGATGAACGCCGCGTTCTTCCCGAGCGCCCGCGAGTACAGCCGCCGCTACGGCTTGGACGAGCGACGGTTCGCCCGGCTTCCCGAGCATGCCATCGTCATGCATCCCGGTCCGATGAACCGTGGCATGGAGATCGCGGCCAACGTCGCGGACTCGGCCCGCTCGGTGATCGTCGAACAGGTCACGAACGGGGTCGCGGTGCGCATGGCAGTGCTGTACCTGCTCCTGTCGGGCGCGGACGGACCGGCCGGAGACGCCGCGGCTGCCGACGAGGCGACCACCGAGACGGCAGCTGAGTCGGCCGCCGGGACGACAGCCGAGGGGGACGCGAGATGAGCACGGCCTATGTGATCACAGGGGCTCGCCCGCTCGGTGGCGAGCCCACGGACATCGCGCTCGTCGACGGCGTGATCGCGGACAGGGAGTCGGCCCCGGCGCACGCGGTCACGATCGACGCGGACGGGCTGGTGGCGCTGCCCGGTCTCGTCGACCTGCACACCCACCTGCGTGAGCCGGGTCGCGAGGACGCCGAGACCGTCGAGTCGGGCTCGCGCGCGGCCGCGCTGGGCGGATTCACGGCGGTCCATGCGATGGCCAACACCGACCCGGTCGCCGACACCGCAGGCGTCGTCGAGCAGGTGCTCAACCTCGGGTTGAGCGCTGGGTACGTCGACGTCCGCCCCGTCGGTGCCGTCACGGTCGGGTTGGGCGGTCAGCGGCTCGCCGAGTTGGGGGCGATGGCGGACTCGGCGGCCCGCGTGCGGGTCTTCTCCGACGACGGCCGGTGCGTCTCCGACGCGGTCCTGATGCGCCGCGCGCTGGAGTACGTCAAGGCTTTCGACGGAGTCGTGGCGCAGCATGCGCAGGAGTCGCGGCTCACCGAGGACGCGCAGATGAACGAGGGCACGATGTCCGGGGTCCTCGGGATGCGCGGCTGGCCCGCGGTCGCCGAGGAGGCGATCATCGCGAGGGACTGCCTGCTCGCCGCCCACGTCGGTTCGCGGCTGCACGTCTGCCACGTCTCGACCGCGGGCTCGGTGGAGCTGATCCGCTGGGCCAAAAGCAAGGGCTGGAACGTCACGGCCGAGGTGACCCCGCACCACCTGATGCTGACCGACGACCTGGTCGCCAGCTACGACCCCATCTACAAGGTCAACCCCCCGCTGCGTACAGCCGACGATGTCGACGCGCTGCGCGCCGGGCTCGCCGACGGCACGATCGACGCGGTCGCCACCGACCACGCACCGCATCCCACCGAGGACAAGGAGTGCGAGTGGGCCGCGGCCGCGATGGGCATGCTCGGCCTCGAGACGGCGTTGTCCGTCGTCCAGCACACGATGGTCGACACGGGGCTGCTCGACTGGGCCGGCGTGGCCGACCGGATGTCGGTGCGACCAGCGGCGATCGGCCGGCTGTCCGACCACGGCGGTGTCCTCGAGGTCGGGAGCACTGCGAACCTGACGCTCGTCGATCCGGCCGTGACGCGGGTGATCGACCCGCGGGAGTCGGCCTCACTGTCCCGCAACACGCCCTACGCCGGTCTCGAGCTGCCGGGGCGTGTCGTCGCGACCTTCCTGCGCGGTCGCGCCACCGTCCTCGACGGGAAGCTGCAGTGACTGACGCTGTGCTGGTCCTCGAGGACGGGCGGACCTTTGCTGGGTCCGCGTACGGCGCTGTGGGGGAGACGATCGGCGAGGCGGTCTTCTCCACCGGCATGACCGGCTACCAGGAGACGCTGACCGATCCGTCGTATC
>JANLYC010000041.1:0-4876 GCA_031365435.1 Nocardioidaceae bacterium | reverse complement strand
CCTTCTTCGGTGACCTGTTCGCCCACGTCGTCGAGTACGAAGGCGAGCTCTATCTCGAGGACGGGCTGCACCGAGCCCTCCGCGCGGCCCTCCAACAGCGACACGTCCTGCACGCCCGCGTCCATGTGATTCGTTGACTACGGTCTGCAAGACTCGTCTCATCGAGAGGAGTCGTGGATCGTGAACTGGAGGACCCCCATCACCATGGTGGTGCTGCTCGGCGTGCTCCTCGGTGCCGCGTTCTACGGCTGGCAGACGATCATCAGTCCAGGCGGCGACGCCAAGGTGAGCGCGCCGACGCCGACCGGTCCCACCTGCCAGAAGAAGACCTTGATCAAGAAGGGCCAGCGCATCGCGGCGAGGGACGTCATCGTGAACGTCTACAACGCAGGACAACGAGCCGGGTTGGCCGGTGAGACTCTCGATGAGCTGGTGAACAAGGGCTTCAAGCGCGGCGTCGCGGCGAACGCTCCGTCGAGCCTCGCCGTCGGCCCGAACGTCACGGTGATCCTCCCCGGCGGACAAGGGGCCCCGCAGACGAGGCTCGTGCACAACCAGTTCATCGGAAAGGTGCTGTACCTGAAGTCGGCCGCGCTGACTCAAGGCGTCGATGTCGTGGTCGGTGAGAGCTTCCGCGGGGTCGATCACGCCGCTCGTACCTTCGTCCGCGTCAACCACCCGGTCACGACATGCTCGCCGGCGACGACGAGCGCGGGCTGACCTCGGTCACCAGCCGCCGCCGACGCGTCGCCTCCCTGGTGGCCGCCTGTGTTGTCTCGGTGGGTCTGGTGGCCGCGGTGTACGTCGTCGCCGTCCGTACCACGCGCGGCCGGGTGCTGGACGGGGCGTCCCTGCGCGGTGCGACCCAGAGCCGTTCGTCCGCCACGGACCTGGTGCAGCGCCTGCTCGACGTCGTCTCGGTCGCCTCGTTGGTCATGGCGGTCCTGGGCCTGGTCGTCATCGCGCTGCTGCGGTTCCGTCGCGACCTCGCGGTCGCCGCAGTCGTCCTCGTCGTTGGGTCGAACCTGACCGCACAGGTGCTGAAACGACTGCTGCCGCGGCCTGATCTCGGGCTGTCCGAGACCACGCCTGCGACGCTGAACAGTCTGCCGAGCGGACACACCACGGTGGCGTTCTCGATCGCCGTCGCCCTCGTCATCGTGTCGCCGATCGCACTCCGCCCGCTCGCCGCGGTGGCGGGTACGGTCTACGCCTCAGGCACCGCGCTCGCAACCCTGACCGCCGGATGGCACCGGCCCAGCGACTCCCTGGCAGCGTTCTTCGTGGTGACCGCGTGGGCGGCCGGGACCCTGGTGTACGTCGTACGAGGAAGTCGCGGCGACGACCCGCCCGAGAACCTGGCCCTCGACCGCGGCGCGACGCCACCGCGGATGGCACGGGCCGCGTTCGTCCTGCTGGCGTTCAGCGTGGCACCGGCTCTGCTAGTCGTCATCGCGCGGTTGGACGTCCACAGGACGTTGGCCCAGGTCTCGGTCTACATCTCGTCGGGGTGCGCGCTCGCCGGGACGGCGACCCTCCTGATGGCCGCCGTGCTCCTCGCGACCGCCCCCGAGAAACCGCTGCCGGCGCCGGCGCCCGGCTGAGGCAGCTCAGGAGGGCTCCTCGGTCCATCCCGCCAGGCGTCCACGTCGGCTGACCGCCTGCAACCGTCGTTCGGTGGCCTCGCGATCGTTGCTCCGCGTCACCACCAGCAGGTCGTCACCACGCCGCAGCGAAGTCCCCAGGTCAGGTGTGAAGCTCGTGTCCCCGCGCACGATCAACGACACGCTGGTCCCCGGCAGCAGGCGCAGCTCGCCGATCTCCACCCCGTGCAGTCGGCTCTTCTTCGTGATCCGCACCAACAACAGGTCGGCGGCGATCCTCTCCAAGGGGGCGGCCTCCACATCGAGATCGCGTGGCCGGTCCACGATCACGCCGAACCGCCGGGCGAGCATCGGGAGCAGTGGGGCGGTCAGGACCGTCAGCACCACGACCAGGACGAAGACCACGTTGAAGATCTCGGCGGCGCGGTCGACTCGCTGCGCCAGCGGAATCGCTGCCAGCACGATCGGCACCGCCCCTCGCAGTCCCGCTGACGCGAGGAAGCCTTGCTCGCGCCACGGGATGCTGAAGGGCAGCGCGCTGACCAGGACGCTGATGGGACGCGCGACCAGAGTCAGCACAGCACCCACTACCACCCCGCTGGCGATCTGGCCGGCGGTGAACGTCGACGGTGAGGCGAGCAGGCCGAGCATCACGAACAGCCCGATCTGCGCCAGCCACGCAAGTCCCTCGGCGAACGAACGTGTCGAAGCACGGTGCGGCAGCTCGGAGTTGCCCAGGATCAGCGCGGTGACGTACACGGCGGCGAAGCCGCTGGCATGAAGGGCGGCCGTCCCGGCGTACGACAGCACCGCGATCGCCAACACGGTGATGGGGTAAAGGCCGGAGGCCGGCAACGCGACGCGACGCAGCACCGCGGCGCCGATCCGGCCGACCATGATGCCGAGCAGAACGCCGCCGACGAGCTCGTAGACGATCAGGCCCGCGAAGCCGAGCGGGCCGCCATGGGGGCCGTGGTCGGCGCTGAGCAGCACCACGATGAGCACCGTCGGGGCGTCGTTGAGACCCGACTCGGCTTCCAGGGTCCCGAGCAACGAGCGCTTCAGCGGAACGCGCCTCAGCACCGTGAAGACGGCCGCGGCGTCGGTGGGCGAGGTGATCGCGCCCAGCAGCACCGAGAGCTGCCAGGACAGACCGAGTGTGTAGTGCGCGAATGCCGCGACCACGACGATGCTCACCCCGGTCCCCAGCGTCGCCAACGCCAGTCCGAGCCCGAGCGATGGCCGCACCTCCGACCACTTCGTGGTCAGACCACCCTCGGTCAAGATGACCACGAGAGCTGCGAAGCCGAGGGCCTGGGCGGTGCGCGCGTCATCGAAGCGGACGCCGAGCAGGGACTCCCCCAGCACCATGCCCATCGCCAGGTAGATCAGCAGGCTGGGCAGACCGACCCGGACCGACGCGCGCACCGCGAGGATCGCCAGGAGTACGACGGCAGACCCTGCCAACAGCATGCGATCCAGGCTGTCGACGTCCACGCGCTCACCCTAAGGGGATGGGCAAACCCCTCTCCGGGTCGTCTCGTGACCCCTCAGCGGCCGTGGTCACGGCATCAGGGTCGACGGTCAGCGTGGGCTCGGGAGTAGTTGCGCCAGATCAGTCGATGGATCGGGATCAGGCGAGGGATGGATCGCACACCGGGAATGATCGGAATGAGGATGAAGCCCAGGCTCAGTATCAGCATCAGACCCCACACCAGCGCATCAGCGTTCTCGGAGGACTTGAACGGCTCGATCTGGTACCAGAACGTGTAGAGCCACATCCACGACTGGCCCGGGTAGCTGCCGGTCTCGTTCATCATGCCCCACTGGTCACCACCGAGATGCTGGGCAACCGCTGCATCCTCGAGGTAGGTGCCGTCACTGAGGAAGAGCGCGGATCGCGTGTAGTCGAGGTTGTAGAAGCCGCCCTCTCCCTGGATCACGCTCTGGAGCTGCCCACGCTGTGCCATGCCGAGCAGGTTGGTCACCAGCACTGGAACCGGTCCGTAGTCACCGGACGCGACCTTCGCCGGGTCGCCGTTGGGCGCGGCAGCCAGCGCGTCGGCGTACGACGTCGCCCATGACTGTTGCTGACCCGCGGCTGCGGTACGCCAGGTCGTGAGGGCAGAACTGAGCTCGGGCGTCGGTGCCAGCGTCGACAACGGGGTGATCACGAAGTCGTTGGCGGAGTCGATCGGAATACGCACACCGCCTGCCTTCTGCAGGTCGAGCGGCCCGATCTTCTGGGTGGTGCCTTGCGTGTTGTTGTACGGCGGGCCGTAGCCGGCGCTAGGGCTCGTGCCTGCGAGCTCCGTCGTCGCGGTCAGCGCGAAGTCGCTGGGTGCCTGCTTGGCCCAACCGGACAGGGTCAGGCTCTTGTCATCGGGCGAGCTGAAGATGGCGGCCGCCGCCACGACCAGTGCCCCCACGACGACGAGAGCGATGACGAACTCCTTGACGAGGTCGTAGTCTCGCTTGGCGCCGGTCCAGGGTGCGCGGACGACCTCGGGGTCGGCCGGTGGGCGCAGTCGCATGTCCCTCCGGGTTCGTGAGGTGGAGGTGGTCATGACGTCTCCTCGTTGTCAGGCGCATCCAACGGTGGGACGACGCCGTGGCGCCGCACGAGAAGCACGTGCCAGACCACGATGAAACCGACGACGAGGGGCAGCAGGACGACGTGGAACAACAGCATCTGTCCCAGGTCCATGACGTTGAACCACGCCCCGATACCGACGGAGTTGAGGCCGTCCTTCGCCTCCGCTGAGATCCACTGTGAGTCGAAGTTGGTCTGCACCAGGTAGCCGGTGAACGCCGTCCCGATCGAGGCGAAGAACGAGATCGCTCCGGTCACCCACGTCATGAGTCGGCGACCGCGCCAGGCGGCCATCCAGAACTTGCCCCACAGGTGCACCACCATGAACACGAAGAAGAACTCGACGCTCCACAGGTGCACGCTGTTGACGAAGTGACCGACGGAGGACACGTGGTACCACTGTGGGCCCTCGAGCGTCAGCGCGACACCGCTGACGATGATGACGACGAGCGCCGCCAGGGTCGCGACGCCGAAGACGTAGATCCAGGACGCAACGTACTCCGGCTGCTTGTCCGGCAGCAGCTGCTCGGGTGGCATCTCGCGCACGGCACGCTCGCGGAGCCGGCCGGTCCAGTTCCCGGGCTCGGCGACCTCCGCGGACGGATCCGTCCGCGGGGCGGGCAATGACGGGGCGGTCACGGCCGGTTCCGCGATCCGGGGAACGGAAGGACGATCGCGA
>JANLYC010000039.1:0-4053 GCA_031365435.1 Nocardioidaceae bacterium | reverse complement strand
TCACCTCACCGGCACAGACCCGGACCCAGAGGTTGGGGAGCCGGTGCCGTAGGTCCAGGGCGTCGCCGACCAGCCGCTCGGCGGCTGCGGTGGAGGTGGCCAGCACGACCCCGAGCTCGGCCGGCGCGAACTCCGCCACCGTCGGGGTGCCGTCACCGCCGAACTGGATGAGCTGTTCTGATCCGGGCAGCAGCGGGCTGGTGGCGCGGGCGAGCTCGCTGTGCAGGTCGGCCCAGTGCGCGGCGGCGTGCAGGATGTCGACCTCGGCCCGGTCCGCGACCGCGCGGGCGGTCTCGACATACGACAGGGTGGCTGTCTCGTCGAGAAGGCTGAAGTCGGTGTCGAACATGTGTTCGATTCTACCTGACCTGTCCGACATCGACCAGTGACTTTCGCGTTGTCCACAAGGCTTTCCGGGGACGACAGGATCGTCCACCGAGGGCGCTGATCCCACGTGCAGTGTCGCCCTAGCGTCCCGGTTCGGGCTCCTCCTGGACCAGCACGAAGACGCCCCAGCCCAGGTATCGGCGTACGAACTCCAGGTGCTGCCGCCTCCCCGCCGCCAAGTAGTCACGCATCGCCGGCGCCTGCTCGTCATCCGGATGGGCAGCCAGCCAGTTCCGCACGGTCCACCACTGCGACGCGGCGTACCGGTCCCACGAGTCACCGTCGGCCAGTACCATCTCGACGAGCTCGAGCCCGGTCGCCTGCAGCCGGTCGACCAACCCGGGCAGGCTCACGAACCCCTCGTACGCCGCCACGGCGGCGGCCGGTGGCTCCTCGTTCCAGAAGGGCTCCCCGATCAGCAGCACCGCGTCCGGAGCAGCCCATTGCCGCATCAAGGCTGCGCTGGCTTCGAGGCTGCCACCGAACCACATCGCTCCCAGGCAGGCGACGAGTTCGAATCGCTCGTCGGTGACGAAGTCTGCACCGGCGCTGTGCGTGTAGCGCACGCGATCCGAAACGCACAGCTCGTCGGCTCGATCCCGGGCGGCGTCGAGGAAGACCTCGCTCAGGTCGACGCCGTGTCCCCAGCTGCCGTACGCCGAGGCCCACTGGCACAACAGCTCGCCCTTCCCGCATGCGATGTCGAGAATGCGCGTCGCCGGGCCGACCCGGGCCACTTCGCCGAGGAGCATCAGCTTGTCGTGTGTGAACGGGTTGAGGATCCGGTGATCTGCCTCGGCGATCTCGTGCTGGCGAAGGGACATGATCGCAACCCTGGCACCCTCACCCCGGTGACGCCAACGCCTTTTTGGGCGGAATGCGGGAGTCCTCGGACCCTGGCAGCGACGCGCTGAGGGTCGACCTGGTGGTGCTGTCGCGGGCAGTTCGACAGGCGAGTCCTCGGCCGCGCGCAGGCGTGGCACAATCGGCGCGTGACTGCGCGGATACTGGACGGCAAGGCGACGGCAGGGGCCATCAGGGACGACCTGAAGAAACGGGTCGAGGGGCTTGCCGAGCACGGCGTCACTCCAGGTCTCGGCACCGTGCTCATCGGGGACGATCCCGGCAGCATGTCGTACGTCGCCGGCAAGCACCGCGACTGCGCCCAGGTCGGGATTGCGTCACTGCGCGAGCACCACCCGGCGGACATCTCGCAGGAGTTCCTCGAGGAGCGCATCGCCGCCCTCAACGACGACCCCGCCTGCACCGGCTTCATCGTGCAGCTGCCACTCCCGCGGCATCTCGATGCACAACGAGCGCTTGAGCTGGTCGACCCCGACAAGGACGCCGACGGCCTGCACCCGATGAATCTCGGCCGCCTCGTCCTGATGGCGGATGCACCGTTGCCCTGCACGCCTCGCGGCATCGTCGAGCTGCTGACCGCGTATGACATCAAGCTGCCTGGTGCCGAGGTCTGTGTGATCGGCCGCGGTATCACCGTGGGGCGGCCGCTCGGGCTGCTCCTCACCCGGCGTACGGAGAACGCGACGGTCACCCTCTGCCACACCGGCACGGTCGGTCTCGCCGAGCACACGCGCCGGGCCGACGTCATCGTCGCAGCGGCCGGTGTCGCGGGTCTGGTGACCGCGGACATGGTCAAGCCCGGCGCGGTCGTCCTCGACGTCGGTACGTCCCGCACGGACGCTGGACTGGTCGGTGACGTGACACCCGACGCTGCGGAGGTGGCCGGCTGGTTGGCCCCGATGCCGGGCGGTGTCGGGCCGATGACCCGGGCCATGCTGCTGACCAACGTCGTCGAAGCCGCCGAACGCTCGGCCGGTCTGTCTTGACGCTCCCTTGAACTGGTTGAAACGGCCGTCGACGACCGGCGGCATCATCTACCTGATCGTCGTCGCCGCCGTACTGGTGGGGCTGGTGCTCGTCAGCGCGGGAGCTTGGCGCAGCGGTGTGATGACGATGGGGGCGAGTTTCGCGGTCGCGCTCGCGGCGCGCGCGGTCCTCCCCGACGACCGAGCCGGAATGCTTCGGATCCGCAGCAGGTACGTCGATCTCACCGCTATGGCGATCTGTGCCGGCGGGATGATCGTGCTCGCCGTGGCGATCCCCGGTCGCGGTTAGCAGCCACCTTCGTCCACACATCTGCAGGGCGGCTTGAAACCTGTCAGTGGTGCCTTGCTGAGGACTAGAGTGAGGCAAGATTGGTGCGTATGAAGAAATGAGTTGATCGATGCGCAACAAAGCGCAGCCGATGGCGGTCGTTCAGGGAGCCTTGAAGTCAGCTCGCTACGAGGTGCTCCCCACCGCGAAGATCGAGCAGTCCGTCGTCGACAACGTTCCCCGCGACGTCACGGTGACGGTGACGGCGAGCCCCACCAAAGGCATCGGCGCCACGCTGGATCTCGCCGAGCGGCTCATCGGACACGGCTACCAGGTAGTCCCGCACCTGGCCGCACGGATGATCAGCGGACCGACCGAGCTCGAGGAGATCGTCGTCCGGTTGCGCGGCCTCGATGTGACGAACGTGTTCTGTCCAGCCGGCGACGCCGATCCGCCTGCGGGCGAGTACACCGGATCGGTGGCGCTGCTCGAGCACCTGACCGCCATGGGTCGACCTTTCGCCGAGGTCGGGATCACGGGCTACCCCGAGAGTCACCCGGCCATCGAGGACGACATCACCATCCAGTCAATGTGGGACAAGCGTGCCCATGCGACGTACGTCGTGAGCAATCTCTGCTTCGACGCCGACACGATCGCGACCTGGCTCAAGCGGATGCGCAAGCGCGGCATCGAGCTGCCGGTGCTCATCGGCCTGCCCGGGCCGGTCGAACGAACCAAGCTGCTCACCATGGCGAGCAAGATCGGTGTCGGGCAGTCGGTGCGGTTCCTCAAGTCGCACGCCTCGGCGTTCGCCCGGATCGCGGCGCCGGGTGGCTTCAGCCCGGAGCGGTTCCTGCTCAGGGCGGCCCCCGCGCTGGGGGACCCGAAGCTCAAGGTCGCAGGCCTCCACCTCTTCACGTTCAACCAGGTCGCCGAAACCGAAACCTGGCGCCAGGACCTGCTCAGTCGTTGACGCCTCACCGCGCCCTGCGGAGCACCGGACTCAGCGTTCGAGCACGAGGCGTTCGAGCTCACGCTCGAGTCCTGTCGTCCCGACCTCCAGAGTCGTCAACGGTAGGCCGATGCTCGAGGCGGCCGCTGCGGCGAGCGCCCGGGTCTCGTCGTCTGGGTTCTGGGCGAGCCAGACGACGCGCGTGTAGTGGCCGAAGTAGGTGTCCCGCAGCTCGGGATAGCGGTCGAGGCCTAGCTCGCTCAGCACGGTCCGGGCGAACGACCTTGCCAGGAAGTCGGTCAATACGTAGGTGCCCGGCTGCTCGTCGAAGAAGCGTTGCAGTCGCTCGGCTCCGGCATACACGTCGTAGCAGTGCAAGCCGGGAAGCCGACGCATGGAGAGCCTTTCGCAGACCTCGTCGAGCGCGCCGTAGGTGCCGCAGTCGGCGTACCCGATCGCCAACCTGTCATACCGCGCCGTGAGCTCCCCGGCGAGTCGGTCGACCTCGCCCGCGATGAGATCGGGCCGGTTGTGCAGCAGCGGAGGAAGTGGATAGATGTCGACGGGCCAGCCGCGCCGAGCGACAATCTCCTTGC